>CBDURV010000594.1:0-2855 GCA_965369495.1 uncultured bacterium | reverse complement strand
CGGGCGTGCCGACGTTGTCCTTGTCCGCGGAGTGCGCGCCGTTGAGCGAGCAGAAGATGCGTTGTTCGTTGATGCCGGTGACGACGCCCGCCATGCCCGGCCACGCGACACTCAGGAATGCGTGGCCGCGCGTCGGCCGGTAGCGGCCGATGATCTTGTTGACGTCGAAAACGCGCCCCGCCTCGAAGTCGAAGTTGCGGCCGACCAGCAGCGTCTCGCCCGCGACCGCGAACGCCGTGCAACCGATGACCGGCTTGTCGTAGACCCAGTGGCCGATGTCGTGCGCGGCGTGGTAGTTGAGGATGCGGTGGTAGCGCGGGCCGAACTCGGGGTAGAGGTCGACCGCCGCGTCGGAGAGGCCGAGAATCTCCTGCTGGTATTCGTCGGACACGTAGTCGGGCAGGTTGCGGTTGTTGACCAGTACGACGAGGCCGATGCCGTAAAGCGCGATCTTGCTCGGAAAAAACCGCTGCACCGTCGTGAACAGGCTGTGCTCCTGCTCGGCGAGATAGTCCCGCGTAAGCGTCGCGTTGGCAAAGCCGATCGAGTAGGGATCGCCCTCGACGGAGAGCAGCGAACGGCCGGGGCGCGGCAGGAACCAGTTGGGCCCAAAGTGATATCGACCGTCGGCGTCGGGACCGGTGCGGGGCGCGAACGTGCGCGCCACCGGCTCGTAGTCGAGTTCCGGCGGGCTCGCAAAGCAGAAGAGCACCGCCCATCCGACAAACAGCCCGAACAGCACGACCAGCGCCAGGACGGACCAGAGTCCACGACGCAGCCAGCGGCGCAGGCGGGAACGGGAGGTCTTGTCGGCCATGCGCGGCCAATTATACGGAGCGCGTGACGATGTTTACTTCGGAGTGCAGCGTGCGGTGAACCGGGCAGCGGTCGGCGATTTCAAGCAGGCGCGTGCGTTGCGCCTCCGTCAGTTCATCGCCCTCGATGCGCACCTCGCGTTCGATCCGATCGATCTTGCCGGCCTGCGTCTCGCACTCGTCGCAATCCTTGGCGTGGATCTTGGCGTGCTTAAGGCTCACGGTGACACGGTCGAGCGGCATCTCCTTGTGACGAGCGTACATGCGCAGCGTCATGGATGTGCAGGCGCCGAGCGAGGCGAGCAGCAGGTCGTAGGGGTTCGGCCCCGTGTCGTCACCGCCCACGGAGAGCGGTTCGTCAGCGCGCAGTGCGTGGGCGCCCGCCTGGATGCGCTGCGTGAACGTGCCCTCGCCCGTCTCCTGCACGACGACCTCGTTCTCGAACTCGAGCGGAGTGCCCGCCGCGGGCAAGTAACGACTCGCCCACGAGGCGACAACGTCCGCCACATAACGCGAGTCGGCCGGAGCGGTGAGCATGTGGTCCGCCTTCTCGAGGGACAAGTAGCTCTTGGGGTGCTTGGCGGCCGTGAAGATTTCGGCGGCTTCGTCGATCGACACCGTCTCGTCGAAAACCGAATGCACGACGAGCAGCGCTTTTTTCAGGGACCGAATGCGCTCGGCCAACCGTTGACCGGCCACGTCCTCGATGAACTGCTTCTTGATCGTGAAGGTGCGCCCGGCGAGTTGCACCTCGGCCGAGCCGTGTTTTTCGATTTGGTCGAGATCGGACTGGATCAGATGCGCGACGTGCTTCGGGTCGGCGGGAGCGGCAATCGTAACGACCGCAGTGGACTCGGGAATCTCGCCGGCGGCGCCCAGCACGGCGGTGCCCCCGAGGCTGTGTCCAATCAGAAGAGTCGGCGCACGATGTTCCGCGCGCAGCCAGGCGGCGGCCGCCACGAGATCCTCGACGTTCGAGGAGAAGTTGGTGTTGGCGAACTCGCCGTCGCTGTGGCCGAGGCCGGTGAAGTCGAAGCGCAGCACGGCGATGCCCTGCTCGGCCAAGCGACGCGAAATGCGCGACGCGGCGGCGATGTCCTTCGAACAGGTAAAGCAGTGCGCGAAGAGCGCAAAGGCGCGCGGCTCCCCCATCGGAAAGTCGAGGCGCGCCGCCAAGCTGTCGCCCTGCGCACCGGGAAATGTGATGGCCTGGGTTCGCTGCGTGTTCGTCATGGTCTAGGATCGCAAGTCTATGAGAACGAGTCTGCTCCTGCTCCTTTTGCTGGTCCAAGCGCGCGCGGAGGATCCGCCCGCGGAGCAGCAGGCGAGGCTCGCTCCCACCAAGTGGAAGTTCAAGAACGTGCGGTTCAACTTCCCTCTGGCGGATGGTGCGAAGGCGGTCGATAAGCCGCCGGTGCGCAAGGGGCGCGTCGAGAAGCTCTACTGCTACTTCTTCGATCTCGACGGCAACGGGAAGTTCGGCGAAATCGGCAAGGATGCGTGGGCGCTGGGCGGCATGAACTACATCCTGCCGATGGAGGCGACCGCCGTGCTCGAACTGCACCGCGTGAAGTGGGTAGTCGATCCCGACGGCAAGCAGGTGCGTTACACATCGACGCCCATCCCGATCGCCAAGGAGGAGGCCAAGGTCTTTCGCCAGTTCAACTACTGGCGACTGATCAACGGGCTCTGCCCGGTTGACATCGATCCCGAACTGAGCACCGCTTGCAGCGAGTTGTGCACGTGGATGGAAGCCAACGGCATGAAGCACCGCGCCGAGCAGGGCGACCCGCCCATGAGTCCCCGCGCAGCGACGGCGGGCATGCGCTCGATGCTCAGCCAGGAGAGCCCGGGGATGAGCGTGCTGATGCTCTATTCGTCCTTCTATCACCGGTTGCCGCTCTTCAATCCCGGCACGCGTGCGATCGGCATCGGCAAGAGCGCGCGCTTCACCGCGGTGGATGGCCTTTCGCGCAACGAAGCACGACCGTGGAACTACCCGATCATGGTTCCCGCGCCCTCCACGGCACTCCAGCCCAC
>CBDURV010000593.1:0-2866 GCA_965369495.1 uncultured bacterium | reverse complement strand
AAGCGCAACCGCATCTTCCGCATTCACGTTTCCGGCCCGGAGTCGATGGCGAAGA
This sequence comes from uncultured bacterium, assembly GCA_965369495.1. Classification (GTDB taxonomy): domain Bacteria; phylum Planctomycetota; class PLA2; order PLA2; family PLA2; genus JBCDBY01. Next base: position 2,811 of record CBDURV010000593.1, on the reverse strand, counting down.
ACCTGGACGCATTGCAGGCCGACTTCATCAAGGGCTTCCGAACCGGTCGCTGACCGAGAGAGTGAACCATGCCGACGCCCGAAGAGATCGCTACGACCGTCAAGGAGATCTTCCACAAGACGCTCAAGATCGACGTGGAAAAGATCGAGCCCGGGACGGATCTGAAAGACGACCTCAATCTCGATTCGCTCGACATGATCGAGGTCGTCTACGAGGTCGAGGACCACTTCGACGTGCAGATCCCCGAAGAGTCGATCAAGGAGATCCGCACCTTCCAGCAGGTCGTGGACGGACTCTCGGAAGCGCTCGCGGCGAAGGGCGGATAGCGAAAGCGCGTTCGAAGTCGATTCGACGCACTTGCGATCGGCCTTGGGCTTTGAGCTTGGGGCTTTGCGCCGCAACCAGGGCGTCCCTACCAGCGGCGACTGGTTCGGGGGCGCGTGAAGCTGCCGCGAACGGGTGGCCGCTCGAATCCGAGCCCCAAAGCTCAGAGCCCAAAGCCCTAAGCCGACTGCAACCTAGCCAGACGAACTCGCGGCGGCCGCACGCTTGAGTACGAGAACGCTGTTCTGCCCGCCAAATCCAAACGAGTTCGTCATGGCGTACTCGAGTTTGGCGTCGCGCGGCCCGTCTCCTACGTAGTCGAGGTCGCAGCCTTCCGCCCCGGGCGTGAAGTTGAGCGTGGGCGGGATGCGCTGATGTTCGAGCGCCAGCGCCGTCGCGGCGATTTCGATCGCGCCTGCGGCGCCCATGGCGTGGCCGATGTGCCCCTTGATGCTCGAGACCGGCAGGTGGGCGGCGTGGTCGCCGAAGAACGCGCGAATGACCTGCGACTCGTTGCGGTCGTTGGCCTCCGTGCTCGTGCCGTGGGCGTTGATGTAGTCGATCTGCTCAGGGTTAATGCCGGCGCTGTCGAGCGCCATGCGAATCGCTTCGGTCTCGCCTACCGGATCGGGTCCGACGATGTTGGCCGCGTCGTTGGTGGCGCCGACGCCGGCCAACTCGGCGCGGATGTTGGCGCCGCGCGCGACCGCGCTCTCCCACTCCTCGAGCAGGAAGACGGCGCAGCCGTCGCCAAAGACGAGCCCGTCGCGGTCGGGCGAGAAGGGGCGCGCGGCGGTTTCGTCGTTGCGGCGCGACAGCACGCGCAGCGCGTTCCACACGCCGAGCGTCGCGGCGTTGCCGATCACGTCCACGCCGCCCGTGATGCAGGCGTCGAGGGTTCCCGCGCGGATCTGCTCGGCCGCCATGCCGGCCGCGATGGCGCCGCTGGAACAGGCGGTCGAAATGGTCGCGTTGGCGCCGCGCGCGCCGAACTGGATGCCGAGTTGGCTCGCCGGCGCGTTGGGCATGAGCTTCGGCACGGTGATCGGCTTGAGCCGCTTCCAGCCGCGATCGAAGAAGATGCGGAACATCTCCTGGAATTCGTAGACGCAGCCGTAGCCGGTGCCGAGCAGAACGCCCGTCCTGGGACCGGCGAGCTGTTTTCTCTCGATGCCCGCGTCTTCGGCGGCTTGAATCCCCGCCGCCACTGCCGTCTTGGTGGCGAGCGACCAGAAGGCGGACTCCTTCGGATCGAGATACTCGTCGAAGTCGATCGGCGGCATCAAGCCGTAGTGCGTCGTCGGCATGTCCGCCAGATCGAGGCGCTCCGGCGTGCGAATCGCGGAACGCCGCTCCATGAGGCCGTCCCAGAAGACCTTTTCGCCGACGCCGTACGCCGTAATGAGTCCGATGCCGGTGATTGCGACCCGTCTGCGCGTCATGCACGCCATTCAAACAAAGACGGCGGGGCCTGTACACTCGTCGCCCCATGCGAGTCCTGATGCTCGACGGGGGCGATCGAACGCCCTATTTGAGCCGGCTGGTCACTCGGCTTGCCGCGCGCGGCCTGACGATGCACTACGCCGGGGATCCGCGGTACAAGGACTTCGCCGCCATGGGTGCCGCGGGCGTCGGCTGCCATGAGATGGAAATCCGGCACAAGCTCGATTTCGAGGCGCGCCGTCGCATTCGCGCCCTGATCGAGGACAACGGCATCGAAGTGATCCACACGATCACCAGTCGCGACGCCTACGCCGGCATCAAGGCGTGCAAAAAGCTGCCGGTGAAGGTGGTGGTGCGGCGCGGCGCCTATGCGCCCATCAGCCGCTGGGATCCCGCCGACCGCGTTATCTATGGCAAGCACGGGGCGGATGTCGTGATCACGGTCAGCCGCGACCTCGCGCGCTCGATGACCGAGCAGGGCGTCGCCGCGGAGCGCATCCGGCAGGTCTACACGGGCATCTGGAGCGACGAGTTACAGCCGGTTGCCCGTGACCTGCGCACGGAATTCGGCGTGGCGCCCGATTCGTTGCTGGTCGGCTACGTGGGCAACGACCGTCACATCAAGGGCTTCGATGTCCTCGTCGAGGCGATGCGTTTGCTCGAACAGCGCGGCGCGCCGGTTCATCTGCTGGTGGCGGGGGAGGGGTACGACGAATCGGCGCAGCTGCCTGCCAACACGACGCTGGTCGGGTTCATCGATCCGATCACGGCGTTCACGCCCAACCTGGACGCGTTCGTGATCCCGTCGCGCCTCGACGCACTGCCTCGCGCCGTCATCGAGGCGACCGTGCTCGGGACTCCGGTCATCGGCACCGCGGTCGGAGGCATTCCGGAGATTCTCGATGGGGGGCGCGGGGGCGTGCTGGTGCCGCCGGAAGACCCCGCTGCGCTGGCCGAAGCACTGACCACCGACCGCGAACGCCTGGCCGCTCTCGCCGCCCACGCCCTAACCCGCAACCGCGAACTCTTCGACCTGGACCGCTG
>CBDURV010000592.1:0-2870 GCA_965369495.1 uncultured bacterium | reverse complement strand
GTGGCGGAGGGGGGGGGATTTGAACCCCCGATACCCCGTGAAGAGTATGCCGGCTTAGCAAGCCGGTGCATTCGACCGCTCTGCCACCCCTCCGCAGGGATGCGATTCGGTAGTCTACCGGGTTCCGGAAGGATCGTGTGTGACGGCGAATTCGCTCCGCGGAGCGTCTCCTCGGCAGCCTACGGCGCGCTCCATCCTCGGTCCGGGACCCACTCTCCCTTGAAGTCCGCATGGCGATCAAGTGGCACGAGCGGCGGCAATAGGCACCGCCGCAATCGCTCGACGACGAGCGCCAGCGGAGCCTCGATCACTCGAGCATCTCGAGGTAGGGGCGCATGACCGTCGTCATCCTGCAGAGGGTTCCCGCTTCCGTCAGCTCCCGCATGCTGAAGCGACGATCCTTCCAACCCTCTCGCAGCGCCTCGATGGCGATATCGACGCCGATCTTGTTGCGGAACTTGAAGCAATCCACCACGGTTCTCGCGGGCGTCGTAATGCTCACGGGAACGCCGCCGATCCTGGTTGACTCGACAAGCGTGGTCAGGAGCCGGGGGAGCATCCGCACGATGCGGAGCGGCGGATACTCGCTCACCGGCGGGTTGGCCTTGTGACCGATCGCAAGCCACACCTCGGACGGCATCTGCGTCCCGATTCCGTGATATGCCAGCGCCGACAGTAGGCAAACCACGCCGTTCGGTGTTCGCTTCGCGACCTCCATGAGCCCCCAGTGCTCTCCGACTCCAACGGAGTCGGAGCTCGAATAGAGCCCGCGTCCGATGCGCACCAGGTCGCCTTCGCGCACCAGTTCGGCGAGCACGTCCGGGTAGATCCCATGACGTCGAAGATCGCGCGGTCGCACGATTCCCAGACGCTTCGCAATATGCGCAACTCGGGTCTTTTGAGGCGATTCGGGCATGCTGATACTCTAAATCATCGGATATTGTAGAGTATATCCTTGAATATGCAGTGCGACAGCGTGAAACCTACTTGCCCGGGGACTATTGCGGCGGCGCTGCGCGCATTCTCTGGGCGGCTTCCCAGCCCACCATCGCGCGCTTTCTGGCCATTCCCCAGCGGTATCCGCCGAACGCGCCTGTCGTCCGGATGACGCGGTGGCAGGGGATCAGGTAGGCGATTGGGTTGGCCCCCACCGCCGTGCCGACGGCGCGCGAGGCGGTTGGTGTACGGAGTTCCGCGGCGATGTCCTTGTAGGTGGCGAGTCTGCCTTCGGGAATGCGCAGCAGCGCCTCCCAGACCTTGATCTGGAAGTTGGTGCCTTTGAGTTGGAGCGTTGCCGCGCCTCCGGAGAAGAGGCGGTCGGCGAGTGCTTGGGCGCCCTTCGTGTCTACCTGGTACTCGGCGTCGGGCCAGCGCTCGCGGGCGTCGCGGTCGAAGGTGAGCGCCGACACGCCGCGATCGGTCCAAGAGATGGACGCGCGGCCGAAGCGCGTTTCGGCTTCGCCGGTCTGGAAAGTCACGCCGGCACCGCCTGCTCGCATTTCGCCGGGCGTCAGGGCGTGGACGCTTACCGTGAGATCGTGCAAACGGCCCGGGCCGGAGAGTCCTGTCTCGTATGCGGCGTCGAGCACGTTTTCGGATTCACTCAGCACCTCGCGCGCGTGCTCGGCGGTGATGTACTGCAGGAAACGCTTGGGGCTTACGCCCGCCCAGCGCTTGAAGAGACGCTGGAAGTGCGAGTCGCTTAGTCCCGCGGCGTCGGCGACGCGCGCCAGCGTGGGCTGTTCGCTCGCGTGTTCGTCCAGGAAGCGGATCGCGTTTTCGACGCGTTGGTAGTCGCTCGACATTTCGCGTTCCAGCATGACCGTCTTGCGAACGCGCGGCCACCCGATTCCTGCTGCGAGTTACGCGGACTTCTCGGCCGAGCGCACGCTGAGCAGGTCGGAGTCCGAGACGTGACGGACATCGTCGATCTTGAGGGTCACGACAGACTCGGTTCGCCCCGTGGCCGCGACGAACTCGACTTCCACGCCGTCCGGTTCATACAACTCCACGACAACTCCCAGATCACCTCTGAGGAGTCCATGATCGGGAACATCCCGCGTCAGAACCACTGTGTCGAGAGCCTTGAAGTTCATGCCGGTGTCGCGCTCCGCTACCTCGCGGACATGTTCGCGCGGCCGCCATCGAGGGGGTAGATGCCGCCGGTGGCCCAGCGGCTTTCGTCGGAGGCCAGGTAGAGCGCGAGCGCGGCGATGTCTTTGCCTTCGCCTACGAAGCCGAGCGGGTGCGTGTCGCGACTGCGCTCCAGGAACGCGGCGTAGTCTTCGACCGCGTTCGTCGCGGTGTGCAGGTTGGTTACGACTACGCCGGGCGCGATGGCGTTGACGCGGATGTTGTGGGGCGCCAGCTCTAACGCCGCGCAGCGCGTGTACATGTCCACCGCCGCCTTGCTGACGCAGTACGCGGTGATCTGTCCGAACGGGCGCGTGCCGGTTACCGACGAGATGTTGATGATCGATCCGCCGCTCGCCTTCTTGAGCGGTCCCAGCGCGGCGCGGCACATCTGCACGGTGCCGTCCAGGTTGATCGACATCTGGCGCTGCCACTCCTCGCGCGGCGTGTCCTCGGTGCCGCCGTTGCCGATTACGCCCGCGCTGTTGACCAGCGTCGTGAGTCCGCCGAACGCATCATCCGCCTCGGCGGCGGCGCGGTTGCAGTCGGCTTCGCTCGCGACATCGCCGACGATGCCAACCACGCCAAGTTCGCTGGCAACCTGTTCCACCAACTCCGCGCGGCGCGACATGATCGCGACCTGCGCTCCCTCGGCCAGGAACCGTTCCGCGATCGCGCGGCCGATGCCGCTCGTTCCGCCGGTGACGAGGACCTTCTTGTTTGCGAGCGCTTTCGTC
>CBDURV010000591.1:0-2871 GCA_965369495.1 uncultured bacterium | reverse complement strand
CGTGTCCGCCAAGCGCGAGGACGACCAATCCGTCCAACGCTACGCGACCGTAGCCGACGACGGGGGATTCGAGCTACGGAACCTTCGCCCCGGAGTCTGGCTCTTGAATGTCGTGGCGCCCGGCGCCAGCAATCCGTCCGCACAGCCTGTGGAAGCGGGCGCAACCGGGGTCGAGCTAACCTTCGACTAGCTCCCTCAACCGCCCCAGCGCCCGCTCGATATCCGCCTCGCACGGGCCGAAGGAAAACCGCGTGTGATAGCGGAAGCGCGACGGCCGGCCGTACCGCCGCTTGCCGGGATCGACATCGAAAAACGCGCCGGGCACGGTGATGACTTTCTTCGCCAGCGCCGCCGTGAAGAAATCGCGGCCGTTGCGCAGGTGCTCGGGCAACTCGCTCAGATCGCCCCACGCGTAAAAGGTGCCCTCCGGTTCGCGGTCGAAGAGCACGCCGATTTCGCGCAGGCCGTTGACGAGCAGGTCGCGCTTGCGTCGAAACGTCGTCCGGATCGCCGCGGTCTCCTGGCGCGCGTGCTCAGCCGTCACCAACTCCAGCGCCGCGCGCTGCATGGGCCGCGAACCGCCGCCATCGAGGAACGAGCCCGCGCTCGTCACCGCCTCGATCACTTGCTGCGGCCCGACAATCCACGTCACGCGCCAACCCGGATAGCGCCAGTTCTTGGTCAGCCCGTCGAGGATCACAACCGGGTCGCTGTTCACATCCCGCACGTGCGACGCCGCGCTCACGATCGGTTCGTCGCCGGTCCAGATGTAGTGCGAATAGAACTCGTCGAGCAACAGCGTGCAGTCCACGCGCCGCGCCGCCTCGACCCACTCCTCCATCTCCTCGCCCTGGATCAGCTTGCCCATGGGGTTGCAGGGGTTCGACAACAGCAGCGCGGTGAACCCGCGGCCCAGGATCTCGCGCCAGAGCGCGTCGTTGTCGAAGGCGTACTGTTTGTCGGGATCGAGCAGAATGGGAATCGGCGAAAACCCGCGAAACGCTTCGAGCACTTCCGCATACGCCGTGTAGTCGGGAAGGAAATGGCCCAAGTGCACCGGCGCGAGAGCGGCGCAGGCGCGCGAAAGCGCCACGCGTCCGCCGCCGCAGATCGCGACGTTTTCGGCCGTGTACTGCGACCCCATGCCCTTGCGGAACAGGTCGTTGTACATCGCCGCGACCGCCTCACGCAACTCCGGCAGGCCGCCCGCGGGCGCGTATTCATGGTCGCGCGGATCGATGTCGAGGTGCTCGATGCGCGGCGGCGCACCCTCCAACGGCCCGGTCTCCGGCTGCCCCTGGCCAAGATTGCACCAGTCGCCGTCGTCGGGCCGGTAACCGCAGCGCTCCGCCTCGGTCGTCACATAGATAACGCCGGTGCGCGGTACCGGGCGAAATGCGGAGGGTCCGTCACCGCTCATGCATGCACTGTATAACGAAGCAGGATGACGCAATACGAACTCATCGAAAACGCGCAGGGCGTGCCCATCAAGGCGTGGGTGCGCGGCGTGCCGCTCGACGAAAAAGCGGTCGACCAACTCCGCAACGTCGCGCAACTGCCCATCATCCACGGCTGGGTCGCCGCCATGCCCGACGTCCACTGGGGTATCGGCGCCACCGTCGGCAGCGTGATTCCCACCTTCGAGGCGATCATTCCCGCGGCCGTCGGCGTGGACATCGGCTGCGGCATGATGGCGGTGCGCACGACGCTCAACGCCAGCGATCTGCCCGACGACCTCAAGAAGCTCCGCACCTCGATCGAGAAGGCGGTCCCGCACGGGCGCACCGACCGCGGCGGCCGCAACGACAAGGGCTCGTTCCGCAAGCCCTCCGCACCGGGCGAAAAGGCGTGGCGCAAACTGCGCATCGACTACGACGAAATCATCGGCCGCCACCCCAGCCTCAACCGCGGCCGCACGCTGGAACAACTCGGCACGCTCGGCACCGGCAACCACTTCATCGAGGTCTGCCTCGATGGCGAGGACGCCGTCTGGGTCATGCTGCACAGCGGATCGCGCGGCGTCGGCAACCGCATTGGCCAGCACTTCATTTCGCTGGCCAAAAAAGACATGCGCAAGCACATCCACAACCTGCCCGACGCGGATCTCGCCTACTTCTCGGAGGGCTCCGAACATTTTGACGACTACACCTTCGCCGTCGATTGGGCACAGCGCTTCGCCCGCACCAACCGCGACCTGATGATGGAGTCGATCCTCGAGGCGATGCGGCGCTCCAAGGTGCTGCCCAAGTTCAAGGCGGACCGCTTCGCCGTCAACTGCCACCACAACTACGTCGAGAAGGAGCACCACTACGGCAAGGACGTCTTCGTGACGCGCAAGGGTGCGGTGCGCGCGGGCGAGGGCGACCTCGGCATCATTCCCGGCAGCATGGGCGCGCGCAGCTACATCGTGCGCGGCAAGGGCAACCCCGAAAGCTTTTGCTCATGCAGCCACGGCGCCGGCCGCGTGATGTCGCGCACCCAGGCCAAAAAGCAGTTCACGGTCGACGACCACATCCGCATGACCGAGGGGGTGGAGTGCCGCAAGGACGCCGACGTGATCGACGAAACACCCGCCGCCTACAAACCCATCGAGAAGGTCATGGAGGCGCAGTCCGACCTGGTCGAGGTGCTCTACGAACTCAAGCAGGTCGTCTGCGTGAAGGGCTAACTCCGTCGTACCGTGCCTGACACGATCTAGCGGTGTTTGGCGGGCCGAAACTTGCGGCGCTGCTAGGGTTTTCAGACACGTGAAGTTTCGTTGGGCGATTCTCCTGCTGCTAGTGGCGGCACAACCGGCGGTGGCCCAGGGGCGCGGTCGAAGTCGAAATCGCCCGCAACCCGGTGCCGACTTCCTGCTGCCCTTCGACACGA
>CBDURV010000590.1:0-2873 GCA_965369495.1 uncultured bacterium | reverse complement strand
CGGAATCTCCCCCACTCGAATCGAATCCAGTTCGGCTTTGTAGGAAATCGCGACACCGGAGTCCAATGCGCGGCCGCGCACGGGCAGCCACGCATCGCCGACCTTCGCCAACTCGTCCGCGATCCGTTCGTAGCGGATCTCGAACCGGTGTCCATCGACCGTCAGATCCGGTCCCTCTTCCTCTACAAACGAAACCGTCTTATTCACGCGGCCAAAACTGGCGAAGCGCAGGGGGTAGTAGCCGTGGTCCTTGGATAGCCAAAACACCAGCGGCAGAGGGGCGCCCCGAGGCTCTTCTCCCTTGGGGGTCTTGAGGTCCACCATGACCTTCACGCAAGGTCGCCTATCGACAGCTTCTTGCCCCAACACTCGCGCCGTCCACCCGTCGATCACTGCGGAGACATCCTGACCGTTCCATCTCAATCCGAACTGCGACGGACGCGTCCACCCATCCTCGGCGATCGCCTTCCGAAATCTCGTCTTGCCCCGCCACTCCGTGTTCGCCGCGCCCAGCGGACGGGTGAGCCGGAACGCGGACCGGTCCGGTAGCGCCACGTCGATGCGATCGATCTTGATATGCGCGGCCTCGTCGGTTGCCGCTCGGCTGAACCGATCACGCAGTCGCCACGTTTCGGTGCGGCGCACGATCCAGTCGTGATCGCGAACAATCCAGCCTTCGTGGCACTGCACCCAGAAGTGGCCTTGCCGCCGCTTGTCGTCGATGCGGTAGCGCATGAAGAACGGATAGCTGGCCGCCTCGCGCGCCCGCATCGTGGCAACGATCTCATCGAGGTCGGGCTCCTGCGCGACCACGGATGCCGCCAACAGCAGCAGGACCAGTCGTCTCATCGTTCGAGCGCCCTAAGCCCCGCCTTGCAGACGCCCAGCGGCAGCCACGGGCACTTTCCGCAGATGTCGTCGAGATCGTCGGGGACAACGTGCTCGGCGATGCGGCTCACGATATCGCTCCACGGCAGTGTCTCGCCCGCCGTGATGCCCAAACGCCCCATCACGTCGCGGTCCTGCCGGACCATGGGCTGCTCGCTGCCTTCGCCGTGCAGCACGCAGCCGCTTTCGGCGAGATTGGGGCAGGCGGCGCAGAGCACGTCGGGTTCGTCGATGACCGTCACGCGCGCGGCGTCATCGAGCGACCCGACCACGCGCGTCATGTTGGCGATGAACTCGGGGTTGTAGCCTTTGCCAACGAAGCCCTGGATGCAAAGGAGATTGTGGCCGCGGATTTTCATGATGCGAACACCGCGGCATCGACAGCCATTTCGGGTGTGACACGGTGCTGGGCGTCGTAGCGTCGCACATCGACGTCGAGGCCCGCGGCAATCAGCGGATCGACGCCTTTCTGGATCAGCTCCGGCGTGACGCTTTCGTCGCGGTCGCCCACCTGCACCAGCACCTTGGTCCCCCGCGCCCCCTCCAACTCTTCGATGAATTCCGCCTTCGGCCGGCCACAGCAGCAGACGAGACGGTCGAAGAGGTCCGGCCGCGAAAGAGCGACATACGAGCCCAGATACGCGCCCTGCGAAAAACCGAGCAGCGTGATGGAGGACGGGTCAAGCGCCTGACGCGCCTGCTCGACGAGGCCGCACAGGTAGCTGCGCGCCTCATCCATGCTCTGTTTGAGCGCGTCCTGGTCACCGTCGAAGACGTACCAGCTGAAGCCGATTTTCCGTGAGCGCACCTCGCACGGCAGGATTCCGCGCGGAAACCACCACGAAAGCGGCCGCGCCTCGATGCCGGGGCCCATCCAGCGCTCGAACGACCGGGCGCGCATACCCCAGCCATGGAGTGCGATTACGAGCGGTTGGCCGCGCTCCGCCTGCGGCACCCGGACGAGCGAACGAAGTGTGACCGACGTGTAGAATTCCGTGTCCACGCTCAAGATTGTAGGCTTGGGCCCAACGGAGGCAGGAATGTCTGATAAGTCGCCCCTTGATCTGACCGGAAAATACGCGCTCGTCACGGGCGGCAGTCGCGGTATTGGCCGCGCCATCTCGAAGCTGCTCGCGTCGCACGGCGCCACGGTCTGCTTCAACTACCTGCGCAACCGGGAGGCGGCCAAGGAGGCGTTTGCCGAGATTGCCGCGGTCGGCCCCGAACCGCTCGAAGTGCGCGCCAACGTCGCCGACGCCGAGCACGTGGACCGGCTCTTCGACAGTATTGGCGAGAAGTTCGGCAAGCTCGACATCCTGGTTTCCAACGCGGCGCTGGGCGTGCTCAAGCCGGTCACCGAACTGCGCGAGAAGGACTGGGCCTGGACGATGGACATCAACGCGCGCGCGCTGGTGAAGCTGTCCAAGCACTCGATCGAAATGATGGGCGACCGCGGCGGATCGATCGTCGGCGTCTCGTCGCTCGGCTCGACCCGCGCGATTCCCTTCTACGGCGCGATCGGCGCGTCGAAGGCGGCACTCGAGTCGCTGGTGCGCCACCTCGCCATCGAGAACGCCGAGAAGGGCATTCGCGTCAACGTCGTCTCGGGCGGCGCGGTCGACACCGACGCGCTCAAGTTCTTCCCCAACCGGGAAGAGATCCTCGAAGAGGGCCTCAAGCGCACACCCGCCGGTCGCTTGGTGACGCCCGAGGACATGGCCGACGCCGTGCTGTTCCTCGTCTCCGACCTCGCCAAGATGATCCATGGGCAGACACTGATCGTCGATGGCGGCACGTCGATCGTCGCGTAGGCGAGTTCGCTTCGCTTCACGCTGTGGGCTATGGGCTTTGAGCTTTGCGCCGCGACCAGTCCAACTGCTCGCGCAGAGTGCGTCGTGGGGCCTCGACTGCGGCCTGCAGAGCCATTGGACTACCGAGCCCCAATGACAAGCGCTAGTCCGAGAGGCAGCTTGGTCGCGACGCAA
>CBDURV010000589.1:0-2911 GCA_965369495.1 uncultured bacterium | reverse complement strand
CCCACCGCCTTTCGACCGTGCAGCACGCCGACAAGATCTGCGTCATGCAGGACGGTCGCATCGTCGAGGTCGGCAGCCATGAGCAACTCATGGCGACCGAATCCCTCTACCGCCGCCTGTATCAGCTCCAGTTCCAGTCCAAGACCGCGGAGTAGGGCGGTCGCCCAACCAAAGCCCGAGTGCACCCTCGGCGTCGGCCTTGGGCTCTGAGCTTTGGGCTTTGCGCCTCGGATTCGGATCCCAGGGCTCAAAGCCCAGAGCCCAAAGCCGTCAGAAAACCGGCTCCCATCAACGTTTTCACCCACGTCAGTCAGCCCCGTCCTCTCGCAACCGGCAATTTGAGTTCCCGAAACACTTCCGGTGCCGGCGGCTATACTTCTTGCAGACGGGGCTGGTTCCTCGTCCCGGGAGGCCATCGCGTGCGTTACGTTCTGACCGTCATTCTGGTCGTGGGAGCTTTTGGAGCCGCGCTGCATTTGCGCAAGGAGCGCGCGGCACCGACGGAAGCGTCCGCCCCGATCGCATTGCCGATCGAAATGATCGGGCGTCCCGACGTGCGCAAGCAGAAGGTCCCGGGCGGCACCGAGGTGCAGGTCCACTTCTGTTTTGCCGGCACCTGCTCCCGCGCCAAGGTGGTTTACGAGCACGAAGGCCGCGAGAAGGTCCTCGACGCCACGACCAACTGCCAGCGCAGTCTTGTCTCCGCGCGGAACAGCGACATTCGCGGCGACGGCTACCTGAGCGAGATCGAACTGGGAGGCAAGCTCCCGGATGGCGCGTCCAACGTGCGATTGATCCTCGAGAGCGAAACCGGCGTTCGCGTTGCGCCCGTCGAGCTTTAGAACTGCGAACGCGTCACTCGCGAACGGCTTTGGGCCTTGGGCTTAGGGCTTTGAGTCGCGACTAGGCCACCCGCCCGCAATCGTCCGGGCGCCCGCAATCGTCCGGGCAGGGTCGGCGGTTGCCGGTCGCTTGCGTCAGGGCAATTCGAGTTCGAGGCCCAAAGCTCAGAGCCCAAAGCCCTAAGCCGAAATCGAGAGAAGCTCGCGAGCGTTCAACTGCTCCGCGCGCTACTTCTTCTTCGCGGCTTCCTTTTCCATCTCTTCGATGCGATCGTCGATCCAGTCCCAGGGCGGCTCGGTGGATCCACCCGCCTCCTTGTACTGCTTGTAGAACTTGAGCGCGTCCTCGGGGTTGTCGAGGGCTTCTTCCTCGTTGACCTCGGCGAGACGCAGCAGCAGCTGGGTGGGCGGCGCGGCGCGTGCTTCCAGCGCCTTGCGGAAGCAGCGGTCCGCTTCCTCCCACTTCTTCTTCGCATCCTGCAGCACCTGGCCCATGTGGTACCAGGCGATGAAGTTGCCTTCGTCGATGTCCGTCGCCTTCTTGTACGCCTTGATGGCGCTGTCCCACTTGCCGCGGTCGGTGTGAACATCGCCCAGGAAGGTCCATGCCAGATCGTCCTTGGGATCCAGCTTGAGCGCCTTCTCGAGCCCCTTGATCGCCTTCGAACTCGCGCCGTCGAGCCAGTGGTCGAGGGCCAGCATGACCATCGCGCGCACGTTCTTCTTGTCGATCTTCTTGAGCACCTGCTCGTACTTCTTCTTGGCGGCGGCGCGGTTGTCCGCCATGTCCGAGGAGAGTCCGAGGTTGTTCACCGGCGGCGGGAACTTGGTGTCGATGTCCGCCGCGCGGCGGAACTGGGTGACCGCCTCGGCGTGCTCGTTCTTGAGCAGGAACACGAAGCCGAGCGAGTCACGCGGGCGCACGCCGGGGTCCATGCCGGAGCACTTTTCGTACGCCTGCTTGGCTGCCTCCAGATGCACCTTCGATTTCGCGTCGTCGATGCCGGGCGCGTCGGCGGCCTTTTCATGCGACCAAGCGAGCGCGAACACAGCCTCGCTGGAGCGCGGTTTGGTCTCGACCGCCTTGGCGAAGATCTTGCCCGCCTCGACCGGCTTGTCGGCGCGCAGCAACAGATGGCCCTTCGCGATGAGAGCGTCGAAATCCCCCTTGTCTACGGCAAGCACCTTGTCGATCGACTTGATCGCCGCGTCGAACTTGCCCATGTCCGCGCGGATCATGGCCAGTAGCCAGTGCCCCGCGACGAGGTTGGGGTAGCTGTCTTCCGAGACGAGCTTGCCGAGTTGCTCAAGCGCCTTGGCCGACTTGCCATTTCGATGCCAGGTCAGCGCGAGCCGAAGATGCGCGGGAACATACGTGTTGTCCGCGTCGAGCGCGTAGTCGTACTCCTTGCGCGCCGACTTGTACTTGCCGCGGGCGAAGTACGCATCGCCCAGCAGCGTCCGCACGGCCGCATTGTTCGGCGCGCGCTTGACGATGCTCTTGAGACCCGACTCCGCCTTCTTGGGATTGCCCGAAAGCAGATAGGCGCGCGCGAGCTCAATGCCCATGCGCAGGTTCTTCGAGTCCTCGGACTTGAGCGAAAGGAGCGCCTCGATCGCCTCCGGCGGCTCTTTGGCGGCCGCGGCGAAGGCCCTCAGCTCGATCGAGTCGGCGTGCTTGGCCACCAGGTCGGCATAGAGTTCCTGGGCGGCAAACGAGTCGCCGATGCCGCGCAGGCAGCCCAGATATGCCTCGTGCGCCTCGAAGTAGAGCGGATGAGCCTCGATCGCCTTGCGATAGAGTTCCGCGGCACGCTCAAGGCGTCCCTCTTCCCGGGCGATGCCCGCCTTGTCGTAGTTGGCGCGCGCTTCCTGCGGCACGTCGGCGGCGTGGGCCACCGGCGCAATGAATAGGAGCGTGGTGAGAGCCAGGACCAGCGTTACTGCACTGGCCACGACCTTCACCACGCTACGAGGGCCCAATCCGCAATGGATCGACCCGCGACGGATCCGGTTCATGTGGAGGATCCTAGGACGAACCGCCGAGGAGGCGTCGCAGCATCTCACCG
>CBDURV010000588.1:0-2914 GCA_965369495.1 uncultured bacterium | reverse complement strand
ATCAAGCTCACCTCCGAGGAGGGAACGCCGGACGAGTCGCACGTGCCCGAGGGGCCCGGCATGCTCCGCATCGGCACCGAGCAGATCGTCTACGACGAGGCCGTGATCGAGGGCGACGCGATGGTCTTCAGCGGTTGCATACGCGGCACGCAGCTCACGGAGCCGCAGGCCTATCCGACCGGCACGCTGGCGGAGCCGCTCTTCGGCATCTACGTCGGCATCCTGACCTCGTCGGTCAACGAGTCGACCAACACCATCCCGGCCCGCGGCGTATCCGACTTCCCGCCCGTTGGCTGCGTCCGTATCGAGGATCCGGAAGGCGAACGCGCCGACCTGCGCATCTACACGTTGAACAAGCTCACCGAGTTGCAGATGCCGATCGCGGCGGGCATCGGTTCGGGCCTCTTCCTCGGACGCTATGGTTCGGTTGCCCAGGCCTTCAGCACGGGCCGCCCCGTCTTCTGGCAGCCGACGCGCACGTGGGACCGGTTCAGCGAATTCGCAGACAACCCCGAGATCGGCTACTTCGGGATTTCCCAGCGCTTCACCGATGCGTACGTCAAGCGCGTCTGGTGGAAGCAGGGTCAGATGCCCGAGCACACCAACACCCGCATCGTGGTTCGTATCAACGAGGCGGTGCCGTGGAGCGCGAGGGCCGAGGATGTCCTGTTCCTGAGCCGCGATGGCGCGCGCTCCGCCGAGCAGGTGCCGGACAAGTTCCAGCGCCGGATGCGTGATGCGGGCAACGCCGCCACCTTCCTGCGTGCGATGGAGCAGCCGGGTGCGGACAACCTGCTTGGCATCAACAAGGGCGTGCAGGCCAACATCGTCGAGATTCGCATCTACACCATCTACAAGAAGGGTGCTTGGCAGTGGACCGAGCCGCGCTTCAACGGCTGGAAGAAGAGCCCGAACATCCAGGGCGTCGGAATCGAATACGTCCAGCAGAACGTGACCCGCGCGCATATTGATCGCTAGGAGCGTCAGCCAGATTCGTCCTTCAAACAGGGCGCGGCAGCAATGCCGCGCCCTGTTCTTTTGGCCCGCCACCTGACGGCGTCGGAGCGGGCGTCGTTGGGATACGGTTTTGGATCAGGGGTTTGGGTATCGTCCAGCCCGTGATCGCCCGCTCGATGTCGATCGTGCTCCTGCTCGCCGCCGCCGCGCGCGCCGAAGGCTTCTCGTCCGACGCGTTCCACGATGTCGGGCCGGAGTTGCGCACGTCCATCGACACGGCGATCGCCGCGGGTGTGCGCTTCATCACGGACGACGCCAAGCACGGCGAGTTTCCCGCGCTGATCTCCAAGGGCATGTCGCAGGGCGGCCAGCACATGCTGATCGTCTACACGCTGCTGGCGAGCGGCGTCGATCCGGAAAGCACGCTGATCAGGAAGGCGTTCAAGGCGCGCGTGGCCACGCGTCTGACCGACAAGCACCACATCAACTACGCGCGCGCCGTGGCGGTGCTGGCGTACGCCAAGCGCATCGACGCGCTGCGGCAAAAATACGCCGGCGCGGGGAAACTGCCCGGCAAGGCGAAGAGCGCCATCGCCTGGTCGCGCCGGGAGATCGCGGTTCTCTCCAAGCGCGTGGCCGACAGCCAGGCGCGTGGAATCTGGCGCTACCCCGGCACCTACAGCACCAACCCGTCCGACCCGGAGGACCTCTCCGCCACGCAGTACGTGCTGCTGTCGCTGCGCGCGGCGCGCGAACACGGGGTCAAGTTCGAAGACGAGGTGTTCGAAAAGGCGATCACCTATCTGGTGCGCGAGCAGCAGGCGACGGGACCGGAGACCAAGCTCTACTACCGCGCCAGCGGCAAGGACGCGGCGCGCTACGGCAAGCTGCGCCAACTCAAGCGGGCGCATGCGCGCGGCTGGAGCTACAAGCCGCGGCTGGTGCTGGAGGCGCGCGGCAAGCAGCCGAAGTTCACCGGCGCGATGACGGCGGCGGGGGTCGGCAGCCTCGCCATCTGCAAGGAGGCGCTGATCGAGAGCGGCGCCCTCAAGCCGAAGCGCGACACGCAGCGCCTGCGCGCGATCGACCGCGCCCTCGAGGACGGCTGGGCGAAGCTGGGCGCGGACTTCAACGCGGGCCGCAGCCCGAAAGGCGGATGGCACTATTACTATCTCTACGGCGTCGAACGGGTCGGCGCGTTCCTCGGCGTGCCCAACATGGGTGACCACTGGTGGTTCAAGGAGGGTGCGGCAGTGCTCATCAAACAGCAGCAGGACGATGGCTCCTGGAAAAAGAAGGGCGGCAACCAGACGCGCACGGTGCAGACCTGCTTCGCCCTGCTGTTCCTGAACCGGGTGACGAAGGAGCCCGCCGTGCCGATCCGGCCGCCGGTCGTTTCGGGACGTTGACCATGCGCATTCTCTGGACCCTTCCGTTGCTGCTTGTCGCCTGTGGCGAGCCGATCGAGAAGCGAGCGCCCGGCGACAAGAAGGTCGCGCGTCCGCTGCCCGTGGTCGCCTCGCCGCGCCAGGAGAAGGTGGGGCAGGCCTACCGCGTGACGCTATCCCTTACCCGCTGGCCCGCGGAGGTGGACGAGACGACGGAGCCCGCAAGCGAGATCATCTCGTTCGTGAACGTCGTGCAGAAGGTGGAGAACGGCATCGCCACGCAGGTCATGCGGTACAGCGACGACGGCAGCCAACGAGTCATTTCGCGTGGCGATCCGACCGGGGGGTTCGAGGGCTTCGAGACGCTCCTGCCGCGGCGCGAGGAGGAAGTGCCGGACACGTGGACCGTCAACGGGGCGCTGGCAGGTTTGCGGCACACGAAGACGCTGTCCGGGTTTCCCAAGGAAGGGGGCGAGGCGCGCTGTCGTCTCGACCGTGTCGTCGTACAGGGAGGACGTGCGCGCGCGATCATGGCGCTCGAACTCGACGCGCGCGCAGCGGACGGTGTG
>CBDURV010000587.1:0-2915 GCA_965369495.1 uncultured bacterium | reverse complement strand
TTTCGCATTCGACACGCGGGGGGGCATCCATCGCAGTGAGCGTACCGCGCGGGTATAAGTTCGGGGCAGATGCGTGCCCGATTCCTCGCCCTTCTGCTGCTGGCCGCGTGCGGTACCGAGACGGTTCCCGAAACGCCGATGCCCGGCCCCGCCAAGCTGGACATTCCCGCCGACGCACCGCTCGTCATTTTCCTGGGCGATTCCATCTCCGCCGGGCTGCACCTGCCCGAGGACGAGGCATTTCCGGCCGTCATCCAACGAGACCTGTTCGAGCGCGGCGTTGTCTTCCGGTTGATCAACGCGGGACACTCCGGCGACACGACCGCGGGCGGTCTGCGCCGGGCGCCGTTCATCCTCGAACGCAACCCCGCGATCGTCGTGGTGGAACTGGGCGGCAACGACGGCCTGCGCGGCCAACCGCTCGAGAACATGCGCAAGAACCTCGACGGCATTCTCAAGGCGATCGACAAGGCGGGCGCAAAGGCGCTACTGCTCGGCATGCGCATTCCTACCAACTACGGACCCGAGTACACGGAGGGCTACGCCAAGATGTACGAGGAACTTGCCAAGCAGCACGGCGTCGCATTCGTGCCGTACTTCATGGAGCCGATCGCGGGCAATCGCGACTACTTCCTCGATGACGAATTGCACCCCAATCCCGAGGGGCACAAACTACTGGCGGACAAGGTCGGCCCGGCGCTGGAGAAGCTGCTCAAGTGAGGATCGCGGGCGCGCTACTGCTGCTGGCGACCGTCGGATTCGCCCAGAACGAACTGCGCATCGAATCGACGGAAATTATCGCGCCCGGAGTTCCGGGGCCGCTGTGCGTGTATGGCAAACAGGCGCATGTGGTCTACGCGGGCGGTGACGGCAAGAAGCTGTTGGCGCCGGTCATCGCGGCCGGACCGCTGGGTCGCGGGCGCGTGGTCGCCTTCGGCCACGGCGGCTACTTCGGCAAAGCGGCGCTCAAACACGAAGGGACACTGCTGGCCCTGAAGAGCGCGCTCGACTGGGCGGGAGTCCAGCAAGGAGCTCTCTACGTGTTCAAGGCGGCGGCCCTACGCGCCCACTTCCGCGGCAAAGAGTGGAACGGCTCCGGCGCGGTGCCGAAGGAGTGCAAGGTGCTCGTGATGGACGCGGGCGCCCTGCGCAACGCCCGCACCTACACAGCTGTCGAGGGCTACGTGAAGGGCGGCGGCGGACTGGTCACCGCGAGTCTGGGCTGGGGCTGGAAGCAGTTGAATCCCGGCAAGACCCTCTGGCACGACCACGCCGGAAATCGGCTGCTCAGCCAAGCCGGCATCGTCTGGGCGGACGGCTACCTGAAGCGCACATCCAAGTCCGGCTACGGGCGCACGGGAGAGTTCCCGCAAACACTGCATGCGCGTGCGGCCCTCAAGACGAGCGCGGCGCCGCAGGCGATCGCAACGCTCACGCGCTGCGTGCACGCCATCGCGCCCGCCGACCGCTCGTTCCTCCCGCAACTGCGTACCGCCGTCGCGCGTCTCTCGTTCGACAAGAAGCGCGAACTCTCCAACAACGACGGGCTCGCGCGCGTCGCATTCGCGTGGCAGATCGAGGAGGCCAAGCGCGCACCGCCGAGTCGGGTGCGCGCCCATCCCTGGTCGCGCAGGTTTCCCGGCAAGGCGTCGGGCGAGCCGGTCACACGCACCGTGCAGGTGGACACGACCATTCCGCGCTGGCACAGCACCGGTCTCTACGCCATGGCGGGCAAGCCGATCAAGGTGACGGTTCCCGACGGCGCCACGCGGTTGCGCGTGCGCATCGGCGCGCACAAGGATCTGCTGTGGCAAAAGCCCAGGTGGCAGCGCGCGCCCGAAATCAGCCGTAGCTGGAAACTGACCGCAAGCGAGACCGAGGTCGCCAGCGCCTTCGGCGGCCTCGTCTACATCGAGGTTCCGAAAAACGCGCGGGCGGCCACGCACGCCGTGAAGATCAGCGGCGCCATCGAAGCGCCGCTCTTCGTGCTCGGCAAGACCAAGATCGAGGAGTGGCCGAAGATCCGCGCGCGGCCCGGACCGTGGGCGGAACTCGCTACCGATCGCCTGATCATCACCGTGCCCTCGCGCGTGCTGCGCGACATGGAAGACCCGCGCCCCGTGCTCGAGTTCTGGAACCGCACGCTCGACGCCTGCGCCGATCTCGCGGCGCGTCCGCGCCAACGCCGGTCGCCCGAGCGCTTCGTCGTGGACAAACAAATCAGCGCCGGCTACATGCACTCCGGCTACCCGCTCATGGCGCATCTCGACGCCGCCGCATGGTTGCCGAACATCAAGACGGCAACGCTGGGCAACTGGGGTCTCTTCCACGAAATCGGCCACAACCACCAGCACCGCGACTGGACCTTCGGCGGCACCACGGAGGTGACCGTCAACCTCTTCACGCTGTATGTCTACGAAACGGTCTGCAAGACGGAGCACGCGCGCGCCAACCTCTACGGCGAGCAGCGCAAGAAGACGATCGCCGCCTACGTGGCGCGCGGCCGCAAGTTCAGCGAGTGGAAGTCCAAGCCGTTCCTTGCGCTGCTCATGTACATGCAGCTACAGGAAGAGTTCGGCTGGGACGCGTTCAAGGCGGTCTTCAAGCAGTACCGGAGCCTCCCGCACCCCAAGACCGACGCCGAAAAGCGCGATCAGTGGATGGTGCGTTTCAGCCGCCACGTCGGCAAGAACCTCGGCCCCTTCTTTCAGGCGTGGGGCGTGCCCACGAGCGCGGCAGCGCGCAAGTCGATCGCGAGCCTTCCCGCGTGGCTAAGCTTTGGCGTGGATCCACTTCCCGCGGGCAAACCAGAAGGCGAAAAGTAGCCCGCGCACGACGCTCGTAAGGCCGAGCGCCCAGAACACTCCGATGACGCCGAGATCCAGATAGCGCGACGCGAAGTAGGCGGCCGGCAC
>CBDURV010000586.1:0-2920 GCA_965369495.1 uncultured bacterium | reverse complement strand
GCGTGGAGTCGGTCACGATCGACATGACGCGCTTCTTGAGCGGCTTGCCCTCGAGGAAGATCGGGATGTCGTTGCCGTACGACTTGCTCATCTTGGCGCCGTCCACGCCGGGCACGATGGCGACATCCTGCTTGATGAGATCGACCGGGATCTTGAGCGTCTCGCCGTACATGCGGTTGAACTTGCCCGCGATGTCGCGGGTGATCTCGACGTGTTGTTTCTGGTCGCCGCCGACCGGTACGGCATCGCTGTCGTAGATGAGGATGTCCGCCGCCATGAGCGCGGGATAGGCGACCAGCCCCAGCGACGCGGGAATTCCGCGCGCCACCTTGTCCTTGTAGGAGTGCGCGTTCTCCATCATCGGCATCGGCGTCAGCGTGGAGAGAATCCACGCCAGTTCGGTCACCTCGGGCACGTCCACCTGCGAGAAGAGCGTGGTGTGCGCGGGATCGAGGCCAATCGCGAGGTAGTCGGCGGCGGCCGCGAACCGGTAGCGGCGCAACGTCGCGGCGTCCTGCACGGTGGTGAGGGCGTGGAAGTCGGCGATGAAGTAGAACGCCTCGTTCTCGTCGGCGAGACGCAGGTGCTCCCGCATCGCCCCGAAGTAGTTGCCAAGGTGGAGGATGCCCGAGGGCTGGATTCCGGATAGGACTCGCATAACGGGGGTCAGTGTACGAGGGGGGAAGACGCTTTGGGCTTTGTGCTCTGAGCTTTGCGCCGCGATCAGTCTGTCTCCACGCGAGTGGATTGCGGAGGGGGTTCGGGGGCGTCCGACTCCTAGAGTGTGGAGCCGATCTGGCGCACGCGGGTTCACTTGGAATCGCACGGTACGATACTTCCGTGATGGAGCAGCACGTGCGAGCGGCCCGCCCGAGCGATGCATCGGCGATTGCCGACGTGCATGTCGAGGCGTGGCGCGAGACGTACGACGGCATCATGGATCCCGCTTTTCTCGATGGGCTGCGGCACGCCGATCGGCTCAAACTCTGGACGCGTGTGCTGGGCGAAACGGAGGCGGAGCGCGGTTGCGTGCAGGTGGCGGAGGTCGATGGCGTGGTCGGATTCGCCAACGCCGGGCCTTCGCGCGAGTCCGACGGCGACGAGGTGTACGCCATCTACCTGCGCAAGCGTGTGTGGGGTCTGGGGTTCGGCCGTGCGCTGCTCGCCGCCTGCCTTGCGCATCTGCGCCGCGAGCAGCCGCGGCCGATCCATCTCTGGGTGCTGGAGGCCAATGCGAACGCGCGCGGATTCTACGAGGCGGCCGGTTTCGCCGACGATGGCGGCCGCAAGTCGGTCGAGGTGGGCGGGCGTGAACTGGCGCACGTGCGCTACTCGCGGACCTTGCTGGGCGGCGCGGATGGTTGAGTCGAAGACGGGCGCGCTGCGCTGGTTGTGGGTTGGCCTGACGTCGGTGCTGGTGATCGGCTCGGTCGCCTACCCGTTCCTGCGGGAACTGCGCGCCGCGCCGACCGAGGCGCCGCCGCCGGGCGAGACGCGCAGGCACGAGGGCTGGCGCGCGATGGAGGGCCGCCAGTACTACGTGCTGCTGAGCGCCATCGAGGTGACGGACAAGAATGCGAAGGGCAACCGCTGGGACATAGGCAACCCCGCCCCCGACCTCTACTACGAGATTCGCTGGAAGGAGACGGTCGTCTTTCGGTCCAGCCGCAAGAACGATACGCTGCTCGCGCGCTGGAACGCGGGCGCGCTCGACGTGGCCGATCTCGTCGGCAAGATCTCGGTGGACGATGCGATGGAGGCGGCGCGCGTGACGGTCAGGCCGGGCGAATCGCTCGAGTTCATCGTCTACGACCACGACCTCGCCGCGGACGACGAGATCGCCCGCTGGAGCATGCCGGTCACCGAATTGCGCGAGGGCGACCAGTCGTGGGCGGCGCCCGCCGACCAGGTGCTCTCCGCGACCTGCCGCGTGATTCCCATCGACGACGTCGATCTGGGCACGCTCACCCGCTGATTGGGCACAGATGATCCGCGTCGGCTGGACCAACCAGACGCTCTTCGACCCGCTGATCTGGTGCGCGCACATTCTGCTGGGCGTTGGACTCGCCGCGCCCTGCATGACGATCGAACCGCGCATGGGGCGCCACTCGACGCTGGGCGCCTGGCTGGGGTTGATCGACGATCCGCACACCTATTCGATCCTGACCGGCATCGAGGCATTGCTGCGTGGCGACGGCCCCTGGATCGGCGCGATCCTGCTGCTGTTTTCTGTGCTGTTCCCGATCGCCAAGCTGATCGCGCTGCGCGTGGCGGTGGGGGAGGAGCGCCGCGGCACGCCCCGGAACCCCACACATCGCCTGCTCGGCAAGCTGGGCAAGTACTCGATGGCGGACGTATTCGTGGTCGCGCTCTTGGTCGTCGCCTCGAAGAGCTTTCCCGGCGGAACGCGTGTGCACCTGCGCTGGGGGCTCTACGCCTTCGCCGCCGCGGCGCTGCTCACGATGCTGCTGACGTGCGTCGCGGACCGGCGTCAGAATCCGCCGGAGAGAATGCCGGACCCGAACAGGAAGAGCCCGCCGTTGTAGAGCAGATGCACGAGCATGCACGGGTAGAGGCTGCCGCAGCGCGCGCGCATCCAGCAGAGGTAGAACCCTGCGGCGATCGGGAGCGGCGCGATCCCGTGAGCAAGGCCGAAGGCGGTGGCGGTCAGGAGGATGCCCCCGGTTCGGCCGTAGAGCGCCGACATGCGTCCCTGCACCAGGCCGCGAAACGCCAACTCCTCGAAGATCGCCGGGAAAATCGCAATCACCGTGAAGCCGAGCGGGCCTCCCAGAACATCCCGCAGCGAACGCATTTCCTCGCCCGGATCGACGTCGAAGACATCCGCCACCAGAGCGCTCCAGCCGTAGGCGAGGCCGAGGAACATGGCGGCGGCGACCACCGCCTCGACCCAGATGCG
>CBDURV010000585.1:0-2923 GCA_965369495.1 uncultured bacterium | reverse complement strand
TGCGCTCCATGCCGCCGCAGGAGATCTGGACCGCCGAACTGGACGAGACGGTCGCCTCGGCCTGCACCCGCATGAAGGAGCACGGCGTCAGCCAGCTTCCCGTGGTCGAGGACGGTCGCGTAATCGGCATGATCGACGAGAGCGACGTACTGGGCCGTATCGTTGCCGGCCGGACATCGCTGGAAGACGTCGTCGCCGAGGCGATGCTGCGCGACGTCAGGACGGTAAGCGCCGAGGATGATGCGGCCACCCTGACGGGACTGTTCGCCGAAGGCTTCCTGGGGGTCGTGGTGGACGACGACGCACGCCTGCAGGGCGTGATCTCGAAGATGGACCTGGTCGATTTCCTGACTCACCCCGTCGAGAACCCCAACTGAACGCGCTAGCGAAAGCCCTCCTCGCCGGTGTCGAGCCGCGCTTTGATGCCCGCGCGGACGCGCCTGGTGGGATCGAGATCGGCCGGTCGGAGGTGGGGCGCCCGATTCTCTCCTACACGATCGGGAGCGGCGCGCGCCGCGTCAGTCTGGTTGCGGGCGCGCACGCGGACGAACCGGTGGGGCCGGAATCGCTGCGGCTCTTCGCGGCGCGCGCGGAACTCGTCGCGCAACTCTGTCCGGACTGCACTTTCTTCGTGATTCCGCATGTGAACCCAGACGGCGCGGCGCGCAACCGCGGCTGGCGCGATCGCTGGCCCGACGCCGAGGCGTATCGCGACGGTGCGGTGCGGGAGCCTCCCGGCCGCGACGTCGAGTTCGGCTATCCGGATCTGCGCCCCGAAAACCGCGCTGTTTCCGATTTTCTGCGTGATCACGCCCCGTTCGATCTGCACATGAGCCTGCACGGCATGGCGGTCGCGGAGGGGGGCATGCTGCTCATCGAGCGGCACTGGGTTGATCGTACCCAGGCGCTGCGCGAGGCGTATCGCGAGCGGCTCGAGGCATCCGGGCTGGGACTGCACGACCAGGATCGGAAGGGTGACAAGGGGTTCGACTACCTGGGGCCGGGGTTCTGGACGACGCCGGAGGGCGGCGCGATGCGGGCGTATTTCCGGGAGCGCGGCGACGACGCGATGGCGGCACGCTTTCGGGACAGCTCGATGGAGTTCGTGCGGAGCCTGGGCGGCGACCCGCTCTGCCTCGTGACCGAGATCCCGCTCTTCGTTGTTGCCAACCCGGCGCCGACGCCCGGCGTGCCCGGCGCGTACCTGCGCCTGCGGGAGCGCTGGAACGAGCCGGATGTTATGCAGGCGTTCGGCGTCACACCCGTTCCGCTCCGTCTCGCGATGTCCCTTCAGCTTGAGGCGCTGGCGCTCGGCCTACGCTCCGTCCCGAAAAAAGACGCCTCGCGCTAAGTCGGTGGCCTGCTTTTGGTCGAGGGATAGGTTGAATCAGGGACCGACCGGCAGGTCAGGACGGGGCCATCGATGCGATTGCGGGATAGGGCAAATCAGAGCTGCGGCGGATGTCGTACCCGCGAACGCGGGTTCACGTTGATCCTCGGGTTGATCATCATCATCGTCATGACGACGTTCAGTACCGCGCTCGTCTTCAATTCCGCGGCGCGCCACGTCGAGGCCAAGATCGCCAGCGAGCGCGCGCTCGCGCTCGCGCTTGCCGAGGGGGCTGCATCCCTGCTCATGAAAGACCTGGACGCCGATGACAGGGGGCCCGTCAAGGACGCGGCGAACTACGACCTCGTCGGGAAGACGTACGTGCGGGAGTACGTCCCGTTCGATCCGGACGACGGATCCGTGCGGGTCGAGATCACCTATCTCGCCGACGCAGGCGGCAAAATGACGCCCGTCGTCTTCGCGAATCGTCTCACCGCCGATGAACTCTACGACCGCATCCACGCGGTCGTGATCGCGATCCGTCCCGGCGTGAAGCGCACCATCGACATCGACATGGAGCAGCAGTTCGTCATGTTCGACGGCGCGATCACCTCCGACGCGGTGCCGACGGAGCCTGCATGCGCGGCCGACAAGACCACGGCGCGCGGCGGGCACGTCGTATTCGACGACAAGGGCCGCCTCGGGCAGTTCTGGTTGAACGGTTCGATTCTCTCGAACGGAGCCGTCTTCGGCACGAACGGCGAGATGACCGAGGCCAACGCCAAGGACAGCATCACCTTCGCGGGCTCGATTCAATCCAACCTCGCAGGGACGGTTGCGGAGATTCCCGACTACACGTCGGTCGGTTCACAGGATCAACTGTTCGAGTTCAACCGTTTCATCGCGGCCGCACGGGCCGGGGCTGGCGCCGAGTACACGGATCTTGACGATTTCGTCTCCGACATGAGGGCCGCCAATGCCAAGGGCGTCTTCCTGGAGGGCATTCGTGTGATCTCGATCGACAAGACGAAGTACAAGATCGACTCCGGAGACCTCCCCGGCGGCATCAACATCCATGGCACGCTGCTGTTCAATTTCGAGGTTGGCACGCCTCCGATGCACGAGTTCCGGGTGCTTTGCGACGTGAATGTGAACCCGGCGGACCTGACGGGCTTCGACGCGGGCGATCCTGAGACCTACACCAGCGGGTACGGGAAAATGTGGTGGAACGAGAACCTACGCGCCCACAAGTTCGATATCACTCCCGGCGGTTTCAGGAACTTCGCCGAAGACGACGATATGCCCGCCATCATGTTCAACACGGGCATTGTGAACCAGTGCGGATCGACCAACATCTGCGGCCTGATCTACGGGCCGTCGTTGGTCGAATTCGAGAACGCATTCGGTGGCACCCAGTACTACTGCGGCGCGGTTCTCGGCGGATCAGGTATCTACATCGGCGGCCACGAATCGACCGGAACCACAATTATCAGCTTCGACCGCGCCACGATCAACAAGCTCGCTACGCAGTCCGCCAAGGGTAAGGGAGTGCAGTTGATTGGGTGGAAAGTACACGATTGAGGTGGGGCAGGG
>CBDURV010000584.1:0-2926 GCA_965369495.1 uncultured bacterium | reverse complement strand
CAAGCGCCCGCTGCGCATCGCGCGCCAGCGATTCGAGACCGGCGGCGCGCGCCTGCTCGCTCTGCGCGACCTTGCCCATGCGTTCGGCTGCCTTGACCGCGCGCTTGGCAGTTTCGTTGCGCTGCTGTTCGGCTTGTTTGCCGCGCTCCGCCGCGATCTCGGCGGCCTGCTTGACCTGGTCCAGGGCGCGTCGCAGCGCCTTTTCCGCGTCGCGTGCCTGCTTGGCTGCCTTGTCGGCGCTGCTTTGGTCGCTGCCGCCTTTCGCGAGCTGTTTGGCCGCTTCGGCGGCGCGTCGCGCGGCTGCCTTGATGGCGTCCTGCGCGCCCGCCGCGGCGCTGTTCCTGGCGTCGTCCCCGGCCGCCTTGAGGTCACGTTCGAGCGACTTCTGGTCGCGCGCCGTGTCCTCGCGCGCCGCCAGCTTCTTCTTCTCCGCCTCGATCGCTTTTTTGATGTTCTCGGGCGAGAGCGCCTCTTCCGCGTTTTCGGAGGGAGCCTTGCCCGCCTCGAGCGCGTCCAGCACCTTGCGCATCGCTTCGGTCCGCGCGCCGTCGAGTTGGCGCAGCGCCTTTTCGACGGCGTCGCGCGCCTGTTGCGTATCCCATTCTTCACCGCGCGACGCTACGCCCTCGCGCATTTTTTCGATCGCGGCGGAGGCCTTCTCAATCGCGGCGCGGCGTTCCATTTCGAGCGCCAGCCGCGCCTGGCGACGCATGAGCTTGTCGAGTTCCTTGGCCAGCTCCGCGGTCTGCACCGCTTCGGCCGCCTCGCCCTCCGCCTTGCGCGCCTGCTTGGCGAGCGCCTGCATTTCCGCGAGTTCGCGGTTGAGCCTGGGCGCCAGTTCGTTGGCCGCACCGGCGCGAATCGCCGTTTCGCTGCGCAGGCGCTTCTGCTGGTCGAGGAGCGCCTTGAGCCGCGCGGACATCTCCTGCGCCTTTTCGACGTCGGTCAGCGCCTCGCGCGAATCGCGATCGAGCTTGTCGAGGATCGCCTGAAGCTGCTCCAGGTTCCGGACTACCTTTTGCGCGGCTTTTTCCGCTTCGGTGCGCGGCACGGCGCGTCTCGTCTTGTCGCGCAGGTCTTCCTGCTGGCCGGCCAGACGGCGTGCATCGCGGCGGATTGCCGCCAGGTTCTCCTCGCGATTGGCGAGCGAACGCACCTCGTCGTGTCCGGTCAGAACGGTCAGCACGCGGGCGAGCGTTTCGACGACGCGCTTGCCGAGTACCTGCACCTCGTCGGTGTTGTTGGGACTCTCCTTGAGCAGTTGATGCATGCGATCCATCGCCGAGCGCAGATCACCGAGGATCTTCTCGCTCTCGTTGCCTGCGCCGGGCACCGTCTCGAGCGTGATGGCGCGTCCGGTGACGATCGCGATCGCTTTCTCGAGTAGCTCCGCCTTCGCGTTCTGTCCGCGAGCGCGCAGGTCCTGCGTGAGCACCTTGGCATCGTCCAGGAGGCGCACGAGGCGTTTCACCGCGTCGGCCTGGCGCAGCCCGAGCGTCTTGATGAGCCGGGCTTGATCTGCGTCCGCTTCCTGTGCGTGCAGGGGAACCGCGGCAATGAGCGTTCCGCATACAAGCAGGGCATTCCGCAGATGACTCGAGCGGAAGCGGAGGGAATGCGGGATTTCGATTCGCATGATCGTCACTCCTAACGGTCCTTCCCGGGGGAGGGCTTCTTGTCGTCCTTGAGTTCTTCCACGATGCGCGACTCCTCGTCCTTGAGACGCCGCAGTCCGCGCACCACGCCCTCGTAGCTCTGCCATTCGCGCATGAGCCGGCGCAGGCGCTGGAGGCCGTCTTCGACGCTATTGTGTTCGTGCACCGCGTCGCCGACCAGGGCGCGCGCCCGCGCGATGGCCTGCTTCGGGGTTTCGTCTTTCGTTCCGCCGGCCGATCCACCCGATTGGGCGTGTGCCGCCTCGCGCAGTCGGCGATAGACGGCGGGGGCGTGATCGACGGCGAGTCGATCTGCCAGGTCCGCCATTTCGAGCAGTTGCAGGTAGGCGCCGCCGGCGCGCAACGAGCTGGCCTGTTTGGCCTGCCAGAGGCTTCGGTAGAGTTCGCCGCGGAACGGTGCGGCGCTCTTCGCCTTCGGATGGAGCAGGTGGCGCTCGTAGTAGGGCAGGGCCTGGTCCGCGGTCGCGCGGTCGTCGAGCCGGTTGAACACGTAGAGATTCACGAGGCCGCGGATATGGCCGGAGAGCAGGCTGAGCTGATCGACCATGCGGCCGACCGCCGCCTGCGAACGGCCCAGCTGCCGCCGGAAGTTCGCGTCGGTCACGGCCGCCGTGCCAGTGTCGGTACCCATGTCGGAATCGGTTTCGCTCAGCTCGATGCGAACGGTGGCGGCCTGCGTCTCGGCGCGGCCGACGGCGTCACGCAAGTCACGCTGGCGTCCCTCGACATCCTGCTCG
Organism: uncultured bacterium; assembly: GCA_965369495.1. Classification (GTDB taxonomy): domain Bacteria; phylum Planctomycetota; class PLA2; order PLA2; family PLA2; genus JBCDBY01. Next base: position 513 of record CBDURV010000584.1, on the reverse strand, counting down.
ATCTCGCTCTCCGCGATGACGGCGATCAGGCGGCCGTCGCGCGTGTGCGAGAGCTTGCCCGCGGAGTCGCGCGCCTCGACGCGGTAGGCGATCATGGTGTCGGTCGCCAGCTCCTTGTCGTCTACTCGCAATCGGGCCAGGTCGATGGCGATCAGACCGAGCACCTGGTCGCCCTTCTTGGCGGGACTATCGCGCTCGTCCGGCTTGGGAGAACTCGTGGCGCGCATGAAACGAATCGCGGTACCAGGTGCCGGCTGCTCGCCCTCGGCACCCATTGTCACGCTCTGCTCCTCGCCCTCTCCAATGCGATAGATGAACCGGGCGCCAACGATGCGGTGATCGTCACGCGCGGTGAACGCGATCAGCGCAACGCCGCCCGGTGTCCGCTCCGCGCGGGAGGCCGGCGCACGCACCCGGAGATCGGGCGCGCGGTCGCGCGAGACGCGCACCACGAAGGTGTGCGGCTCGTTTCGTTCACCGTGCATTCCGGTGAGCAGGAACGAGTAGCGCAGA
>CBDURV010000583.1:0-2931 GCA_965369495.1 uncultured bacterium | reverse complement strand
TTCGGCACGTTCACCTACCTGGAAGGCAAGGTGGACACGCTGGCGGGAACCGATCCCACAATCACGCGCGAATACATGAGCCGCCTCATGCCTCCCGCCGGCCATGTCGGCGTGCGCTGGCAGGACGCCGGGGGCAGGTTTTGGGCGGAGACGATGGTGCAGTTGGTCGGTCGCGGCGACCGCCTGTCGCCGCGCGACGAAGGCGACACGCAGCGCATCCCGCCGGGCGGCACACCGGGCTACGCGGTTTGGTTCATTCGCGGTGGCTGGAACATCAACGAGAAGACGCAGGTGACCCTCGGCCTCGAAAACCTGCTCAACAAGAACTACCGCGTGCACGGCTCGGGCCAGAACATGGCTGGCTTCAACGCGGTGCTTACCTTTCGGGCCGACTTCTGATGCGCCGTGCGCTGCTGGTATCTCTCGTTCTCCATGCCGCAGGACTTACGGCGATCGCTCTCGCGTGGCGTGGGGGAGCTCGGGTCGATGCGCCGGAACCGGTCGCGTTTCGCAGCAGCGTACCAACGGAGCCGGCGACGATCGACGCGCCCCCGGAGGAATCCGCGCTGCCGGCGACGGAGCCTCTGCCCGACGCTCCGATCGAGATCGCGGAGACGATTGCCGACGCGCCCGCAATCGATGTCGCCTACGAGCGGTTGATCGTGCCGACACCGCTGCCGCGCCCGATTCCCAACGTCCGCCTCGCCGGTGCGCGGCGCATTCGTCAAGTGGAGACGCCGCCCGCTCCCAAGCCGGTGGTTTCGATGCCGCCGCGTCTCGCGCACGACAAGCAGGCGCCGCCGCGCTACCCGCCGTTGGCGCGCCGCCGTGGTTGGGAGGGAACGGCCATCGTGCGGCTGCGCGTGGCGTCCGACGGCTCTGTTCGCGCGGCGCAACTGCACACATCGTCCGGATACGAGACGCTCGACCGGGAGGCGTTGCGTGCCGCGAAACGGTGGCGCTTCCAGCCGGGCTCGCGCAACGGCGTGGCTGTCGAACAGTGGCACCTCCAGCCGGTCGAATTCCGTCTGCACTGAGTTGGCGCACTCGCGCATTCCGGCTACGCTGTTCCCATGCCGATCGACGCCGAACTGCTCGAAATCCTCGTCTGCCCCGAAACCCACCAGCCCGTCGCGATGGCCGATGAGGCGCTACTCGGCACACTCAACGAGCGCATCAAGTCAGGCTCGCTCAAGAACCATCAGGGCGACGCCGTAAGCAAGCCGATCACCGAAGGCCTAGTGCGCGAGGACGGCAAGGCCGTCTACATCATCGATGACGGCCTACCCAACATGCTCATTGATGAGCGCATAGATATCTAGGTCTCCGCGCAGCGATCCAGCTACCGCGCCGTCAGGTGCGGTGCCAGCAGCACAGAGCTGGGCGCTGCGGACCGGCCTAGAAGACCTGAATGACTTCTTTCACCCAGGGAGCCTTCTCCTTAAGGAAGTTCTCGATGCCATGCTTGAGCGTGAGCGTGGACGACGGGCAGCCACCGCAGGCGCCGGCGAAGCGGAGTTGGACGCTGCCCTCTTCATCCACGTCGATGAGTTCGCAGTCGCCACCGTCACCCTGCAGGTAGGGGCGGATCTCATCGATGAGCGGCTTGACGATTTCCATGCGGTCGGTGGGAACTGCGGTCGACATGCGAACCAGTATAGCGACGGATGGATAGGATCCGCGATGATGGCCACCGATGTTCGCGCGCAGTAGTGGGCTCCTGCTCCACCTGACCTCCCTGCCCGGCGGCGGTCTCGGCCCCGCGGCGGACGAATTCCTCCGTTTCCTGGAGGCGGCCGGGCAGCGCTGGTGGCAGGTTCTGCCGGTCGGGCCGGCCGGTTACGCCGGTTCGCCCTACGCGGCCCACAGCGCCATGGCCGGGGACGAGACGTTGCTTCCGCGGGAATTGGCGCCGATTTCGGAAGAGCGTCTGCGCGCATATCGGCGCGAGCACCGCGCGTGGTTGCCCGACTACGCCCTCTACCGCGCCCTCAAGGACCGCTACGGGCAGCGCGCTTGGTGGACCTGGCCGCGCGGCTATCGGCTGCGCGAACCCGCCGCTCTCAAGCGTGCGCGAGTCGAGTTGGCCCCGCGCATCCGCGAACACGTACTCGCGCAGTGCCAATTCGCCGAAGAGTGGGGGGCGTTCAAGCGCCGCGCCCACGACGCCGGCGTGCGCCTCATCGGCGACGTGCCGCTCTTCGTCGCACGCGACTCGGCCGATGTCTGGGCACGCCCGTCGCTCTTTCGCCTCGACGTGGCGGCCGGCGTTCCCCCCGACTACTTTTCCGCCGATGGGCAACTCTGGGGCAACCCGCACTACGCGTGGGATGCGCATCGCCGTTCGCGCTTTGCGTGGTGGGTGGCCCGCTTCCGCCAGGAGTTCGAGCGCTTCGACGCGTTGCGCATCGATCACTTCCTCGGGCTCTATCGAGTCTGGGAGGTGGGGCGCCGCGCCCGCACCGCACGCAACGGCCGCTGGTCGCCGGTGCCCGGCGAGGCGCTGCTCACCGCCGTGCGCAAGGCTCTCGGGCCGTGTCCGCTGATCGCCGAAAACCTGGGCATCGTGACCCACGAGGCGGAGGCGCTGCGCACCGGCATGGGAATTCCCGGCATGGCTGTGCTGCACTTTGCGTTCGGCATCGACCCGGCCGCGCGCCCCTTCTGGATGGCGCGCGATACCGTCGTCTACACCGGCACGCACGACAACGACACGACGCGTGGCTGGCAACACGCGTCGCCCGCGGACGCGGCGCGTGCTCAGCGCTACCTCGGCTGCACCGCGCGTGCGCTGCCCCAGGAAATGCTGCGACTGGCGTGGAACTCTCCCGCCGACCTCGCCATCGCGCCGGCGCAGGATCTGCTCGCGCTGGGCACCAAGGCGCGCATGAACATTCCGGGCACGAAGGACGGCAACTGGCGCTGGCGTCT
>CBDURV010000582.1:0-2943 GCA_965369495.1 uncultured bacterium | reverse complement strand
TCGAGGCGCATCAGTGCGGCGCGCGCCACGCGGCGAACGCTTCGTTCCGGCGCTCCCGTGGCCCGGTGGAGCACCGTGCGTGCGCCCGGATCGGACGCCAGGCTGCGCAGGCAGGCGGCGCGTGTTCGCGACGAGAGCGAAAGATCGTTCGCGCCCCGGCGCAGCAGACCGAACGCGCGGGCGTCTCCGATTGTCGCCAGTGCGTAGAGCGTCGCGTCGCGCTCATCGCGCTGGCGCAGGAGTCGGGGTACCGCGGTGACCATGCGGGGATCCGCGAGCGCGCCGAGTGCCGCGCGCGTGAGTTCCCTGTCGCCGTGGTCGCACGCGTCAATCAGCGTCTTGGTCATCGTCGCCGGCCACTCCAGGTCGCCCCGCCCGCGGTTCGCAAACAGACGGGTCGCCGCGGTGCGCACGACCACGTCGCGGTCGGCGACGGCTGCGAAGAGTCGGTCGGCGATGGACGGGGCCAGGGGTGCACGGCGCAGATTGCGAAGCGCCGCGTAGCGCGTGTAGGCGTCGTTGGATGCGAGATCCCAGCGGTAGACGGCCGGTGCGACGAGCATGGGAGGGGGCTGGAGCGCCGCGATGTGCTTGCGCCATTGCGCTTCCACCTTCGACAGCGGTCCGCACTCCTCTTCGAGGATCGTCCGGGCGAGGTCCGCCGCATTCGCCCGCGAGGGCCGGGCGGCGAACAGACGCAGTTCGAAGCGTCGAAATGCACGCTGGTAGCGCGGGTCGCCGGCGAGGAAGTGCACGAGGCTCCAGGCCAGTCCGTAGTAGCGTGCCGGTGTCAGGCCGGAAACCTGCAGCTTGCCGCCGCGCACAAGCGAGCGACCGTCGAGAACCGTCTCGATGCGCGCCTCGCCGGCACGTAGCGCGGCAATCGCGGCCGCGAAGCGCAGGCGTGAAACGCGGTTGCTGGTCCGCTTGGTCTGCAGGCCCTCGAACCAGCAGGCGATTCCCTCGGAGTACCAACTCGGCAGGCGAATGCGCCCGTGGCGTCGGCGGATGTACTGGTGGCAGGCTTCGTGAACCGCGATCGGCCAGCCCGCCTCGCCGATGCCTCCGCGCCACACGAGAACGCAAGTGTCGAGCGACGGATCGAAGTGGCCGAGCGCGCCCGCGATTCCGTCGCCCCGCTGCATGTACTCTTCGCGCGTGCGGTGCAGGTGAACGCGCATCGGAATCCGTGCCCGTCCCGCCAACGGACCAAAGCGATCCTCGAACAGCGGGTAGCTGCGATCGAGCGTCGTGGCCAGATCGCGCGCCAGCGTATCGAAGGTATTGGTCCGCACGACGTAGTGGCGACTTTGCACCTCGACGGCGGAATCCCAGTCGTGATTTTGCTTGTTGGCTGCCCGCGGTGAGGACACCGAGGCGCCGGCAAGCAGCAGGAACACGACAACGCTTCGCATGGTGATCTCCGGGTGCACGAGCCGTACCGCTCGACGGAATGGGCGTGGTTGGCGGAATTTGCGTCCAATAGACGCCAAAAATCGTCGTTTTTCCTGAACACGCATGTCTCGCGTAACCGCCGCCGCTCGGGCGTCGTTAGAATTCGCGGAGACCCCGCATGAATCGAATCACCTCACTCGCTCTCGTATCCGCCCTGCTCGCCGTCGTCGCGTTCGCGAACGATGTTGCCGGGCAGAATGACGACCTCCGGAAGGAGTACGCCTCGCGCGTCGCTTCGATGACTGGGGGAGACGCGGGCACCCAGTTCAAGCTCGCGCTCTGGTGTACCGAGCATGGCCTCAAGGTGGAGGCGCGCCGCCATTACCGGGCGGTCGTGGTGCTCGAAACCGATCACCGCGCCGCGCGCCGCGCGCTGGGCTACGAGAAGATTGGCGGCCGCTGGGTGACCGGCAAGGAGACGATGCGCGCCAAGGGCTTCGTTAAACATGACGGCGTCTGGCTCACGCCGGAGGAGTACGCGCTCTATGCCTCGGACGAGGTCGCGGCGGCAGCGGCGCGCGCGGCGCGGATCCAGGGCAACGCGGCGATCAAACTGGCCTGGAACAAGGATCCGCTCAAGCGGCAGCGCGCGATGGGCATGATCGAGGACATCGACACGCAGCACCGTCTGCGGCCGCTATCCATCGCGGCCCGCATCAACTATCCCGACGTGCGCGGCTTTGCCATCAAGGGCCTCGGCGAACTCAACGACACCAAAGCGCTTCCCGCGCTCTACAAGCGGGCGATCTTCGACAAGGACGAGGGCCTGCGCAAGGCGGCCGTCGAAGCGATCAAGAACACCGACGCGAAGGGCAAGCTGGGCCCGTTCGTGCGGGCATTGCAGTCACCGTTCGATTCGGTGCGCCTGCACGCGATCCAGGCCATGCAGACGCTCGGCGACGCCGGCGCGGTCGGCCCGCTCGTGGCGCGCTACCAGGTTGCCGGCGGCAGCGGCCAAGCGGTCTACATCGCGCAGGTGACCCAGGTCAGCTACGTGCAGGACTTCGATGTCGAGGTGGCGCAGACGTCGTTCATCGCCGACCCGGTCATCGGCGTCGTGCAGGACGGCATCGTGCATGCGTTCCGCGTACTGGCGACCAACGGCTTCTTCGAGGTCTATGAGTCGCCCGCGCTGGCCGGTGCACTCAGTTCGCTGACCAACAAGGACCTCGGCGAAGACAAGAAGGCGTGGCTCGAGTCCTACCGCAACCTCAAGCTGGAAGAGCGCCGCCGCAAGGCGCAGAAAATGCACGAGAGAGCGAACGAGATCCGCGAAGAAAAAGCGCGGTCGAACGCCGAGGGTTAGCGAAGCGTTCTCCCGGCATCGGCTTAGGGCTTTGAGCTCTGGGCTTTGGGATTCCGATTTCGAATCCCAAAGCTCAAAGCCCAAGGCTCATAGCCGTTTGCGGAGGAGGCCAAACGCCTGTTCGGCAGGCATGTCCTCTTGCACAACCTTCCGAACCGCTTGGATCATCTGCGTCGCCTGTT
>CBDURV010000581.1:0-2944 GCA_965369495.1 uncultured bacterium | reverse complement strand
AAGGCGCCCTTCTTGTCTTTCTTGGCAGCGCGCCCCCCATAGGTCCGCAGACAGGCGTCGAGCCACCGGTTGGCACGACGGCGGTCTCCATTGCGGAGTGCGAGCAGGGCGAGCGCATCGTGGGCGGCGATCGCCTCTTTTTCCTCGAACCGGCACTTCTCCACGACGAAGCGATAGGAGCGTTCGGCATCGCGAAGCCTGCCCAGCTGCTCCTCGATCGAACCGCGCAGTCGTGACGCCCGAGCGCGCGTTCGCGTTGCGTCGGAGTAGCGCTCGATTGCACGACTGAGCCGCTTGATCGCCTCTTCGTGCCGACCGAGGCGCCGCAGCAGCTTCGCCCCGTCGTAGAGAGCGCGCGCGTGATCCGCGCGGCGCGCCCGTCCGGCAAGGATCGCATCGTGCTCCGCCAGGGCCTCCGGCAGTCGCTCCGCGTGGCGCAACAGCGATGCCCGGCATCGACGGAGACGCGGGTGGCGCTTGCGGTCCTTCCGGGACTCGCGAACGAGAGCCGCGTACGCATCGAGTGCACGCTGGATAGCGATCGGCTTCGCCGCACCCTCCGCCTGTCGTGCCTTTTTCGCCAGCACCTCCGCCGCCGCTTCCGCCACTTCCGAGGGCGACGGCGTCCCACCCGCGGCGATCAGCAATAGCAGCAGGCTCAGCACCGCTCACCTCGCAGCATGCGCCGTGCGCGATAGAGCCGGGATTTCACACCCGCGACCGTCGTGTCCAGGTGCCGCGCGACATCGCGAACCGAACGGCCCTGGATGTAGTGCATGCGCATCGGGCGACGAAGCGACGGAGGCAGCTTGCGCAGCGCGCGCTGCAACTCCGGATACGGGATCGAACTGTCCTCCTCGTCCGGTTCGCTAAGGAAATCGCCCGGCGGCGCCGGTGGCTCGATAAGCAGAGGCTGCTCGAAGGCGGCGGCGCGCCGCTGCGCGTCGATCAGACGCCGCTCGGCGATGCGGAATAGCCACGCGCCGAGCCGCGCAGGATCGCGCACCTCCGGCAGACGCCCGAGCGCGTGCAGGAAGGTCTCCTGCACGACATCGTCGGCCAGATGCGTATCGGGCGTTCGGCGGCGCACGAACCGCCGGAGTGCGCGCTCGTAGCCAAGCAGGACTGTGAAATCGGGTCCGACGACCTCGGCGGGCGTGGTTTGGAGATCCGTCACGGACCGCTTGAGCGGGGCGGGATGCGGGGTGTTCATGGACCCCTAAGACGGGCAAATGGGCGTGCGGTCGCATCGCGCCACGGCGCGAACCGCGCGGATCCGGTCCGCTCAGCGGCTTTTCGCACTGAAATAAAAGCGCGCGTCACGAAATCGCGCCACGGCCACCAGCGCAATTCTGCACATGCGCGACCGGCCTCGCGTCAGGGCCAAAATCGCTGACAATGTTCTAAGGATTTCCGCCCGCATCCGTTGTTGGGGGTAGAAGGCCGGAGCGAACGATTGAAGCGACAGAAGTGGATAGCCGATGCACTGCGGAGCCATGAGCGCCCGTTGATGCGGTACGCCACGCGCCTGTGCGGAGACGTCGAGACGGCCCGGGACGTGGTGCAGGAGTGTTTTTTGGAACTCCGCCGCCAGCGCCCGGGCGATCTCAATGGCTACCTCAGGCAGTGGCTCTTCACCGTCTGCCGCAACCGCGCCTTCGACCAACTGAGGAAGAAGGACGGACGCATGACAACCCTCGAAGGAACCGAGCCGCTGGTCGAACCGGCCGACGCGCTTGAGCAGCGCGAGCAGACGGGGCAAGTCCTCGATCGAGTTCGCGAACTGCCTGCGCGCCAGCAGGAGGTGCTGCGGCTCAAGTTCCAACAGGGCCTTTCCTACCGCGAAATCGCCGCGGTCGTTGATGTCTCCGTCAGCAACGTCGGCTTCCTGCTGCACACCGCGCTCAAGACACTGCGCGACAGCACGGCAACGCCGGAAAGGAATCGGTCATGAGCATCGACAGCAACGATCCCCGCTTGACGGAATACGCGCTGGGCGAAATGAGCGACGAGGCGGCCACTGCCTTCAAGACGCAACTCGACGATCCGGCGCTCACGGAAGTAGAAGCGATCCGTGCTATGGCAAGCGTGCTCGGCACGGAGTTGCAGAGTGAACCCGCCCCGGCGCTCGCCGGCTCCCAACGTCGTGCGATCGAGAGCGTTGCGGGTAGGCGTGCACGACTGATCTGGGTCGCGGCGATTGCAGCGGCTCTGCTCATTGCTGTCGGTCCCGGCCTGCTCGGCCCTTTGATCCACGAGACGCCCGCTTCGTCTGACCCGGCATTCAACAACGGCGACAAAGAGATTCATATCACTAACAGTGAGACCATCTTGGCTTCGTCGGTGACAACGAACTCGATCCAATTGGAGTTCACACCCTCGGCCAACGCCGCCGGACAGGTCAGGCCGGGCGCCGCAGTGACGCTGGTTTTCGACGAACCGATGGATCCGTCGATGATTCGCCTCGGGGAGAACATCTTCGGGGTCGAGCGCTTTCATCGCCTCCGCGACAACGACTTCCGTCGCGTGCGGGACCTCGACGTTTCCACCTTCAGCATCGATGTCGATACGGCGTCGTACTCCAATGTGCGCCGGTACCTGTTGCAGGAGGGCTGTCTCCCGCCGCCCGACGCGGTGCGCATCGAGGAGATGATCAACTACTTCCCCTACGACTACGCGCCGCCGACGGCGGATTCGGAGCATCCGTTCGCGATGCATGTCGAGCTTGCCGCCTGCCCGTGGAACTCGACTCACAGGCTGGCGCGTGTCGCGCTCAAGGGCAAGACGATGGCGGCGCAAGAGCACAAGGCTGCCAATCTCGTTTTCCTGCTCGACGTGAGCGGCTCGATGGGCGACGACGACAAGCTTCCGCTGCTGCGCAAGTCGCTCAAGCTACTCGTGGACAATCTGAAAAAGGGCGATCGCGTCGCCATCGTCGTCTACG
>CBDURV010000580.1:0-2959 GCA_965369495.1 uncultured bacterium | reverse complement strand
GACGGGCAGGAAGCGGCAGAAGAGCAGGAACAGTGTGAAGAACAGGCCGAAGCTGCCCAGCAGCGTCACCACCTCGATCAGCGTCGGCGTGTAGCTGGTCCAGGAAGACGGCAGGTAGTCGCGGTGCAGCGAGGTGACGATGATCACGAAGCGCTCGAACCACATGCCGACGTTGATCAGCAGGCTCAGCGCGAAGACCACGCCGAGATTCGCGCGCAGGCGTTTCGACCAGAAGAACTGCGGCACGATGACGTTGCAGCTCACCATGATCCAGTAGGCCCAGGCCATCGGCCCCAGCGCGCGGTTCATGAAGACGAAGCGCTCGTAGTCGTTGCCGGAGTACCAGGCGATGAAGAACTCGGTCGCGTAGGCGAGACCGACGATGCCGCCCATGCCGATGATGAGCTTGCACATCGCGCTCACGTGGCTCTTGGTGACGTAGTTCTCGAGGCGCATGACACGCCGCGCGACCAGCATCAGCGTGAGCACCATCGAGAGGCCGCTGAAGATCGCGCCCGCCACGAAGTACGGCGGGAAGATCGTCGTGTGCCAGCCGGGAATGACCGACGTGGCGAAGTCGAAGCTAACGATGGTGTGAACGGAGAAGACCAGCGGCGTGGCGAGACCGGCGAGCAGCAGGTAGACCACCTCATAGCGCATCCAGGTGCGCGCGGAGCCGTTCCAGCCGAGGCTCAGGAAGCCGAAGATCTTCTTGCGCAGGCCGCTCACCCGGTCGCGCAGCGTGGCGAAATCCGGAATCAGGCCGATGTACCAAAAGGTCGCCGAAATGATGAAGTAGGTCGAAATCGCGATCACGTCCCAGAACAGCGGCGAGCGCCAGTTGATCCACAACGAGCCGCGCATGTTCGGGTAGGGCAACGGCCAGAACGCGAGCCACGGCCGGCCCATGTGGATGAGCGGGAAAAGTGCGGCGCACAGCACCGCGAAAATCGTCATCGCCTCGGCGGAGCGGTTGACGGCGGTGCGCCAACGCTGCCGGAACAAGAACAGCACCGCGCTGATGAGCGTGCCCGCGTGGCCGATACCGACCCAGAAGACGAAGTTGGTGATGTCGAAGGCCCAGCCGACCGTGCGGTTGAGACCCCATGTGCCGATGCCGGTCGTGATCGTGTAGATAATCGCGATCGCGCCGAGCAGCAGGAAGGTGGCGCTGATCGAGATGCCGATGTACCAGAGCCGCGTCGGCTTGCCTTCCATCGGGCGCGCGATGTCATCGGTCACCTGCCCGTAGCTGACCGGCTCGGTCGTGAGAGGCGTCCGAAGTTCGGAGACGGCTTCAAACATCTCGGTTCCTCACGAGCGACAGGTAGCCGACGCTCGGCTTGGTGTTGACTTCCTCGAGGACGCGATAGGCGCGGCTGTCGTGGCGCGCCTTGGCGACCGCGCTCTTGGGATCGTTGAGATCGCCGAACATGATCGCGCCGGCGGGGCAGGACTGCTGGCACGCCGCCTTGATGTCGCCGTCGCGCAACTCGCGGCCCTCACGCTTCGCCTCGTGCTTGCCCTCGTAGATGCGCTGGATGCAGAACGAGCACTTCTCCATGATGCCGCGCATGCGCACGACCACATCGGGGTTGAGCGCGTTGTTGGCCAACCGATCGTCGTGCGGATAGTCGAACCAGTTGAAGCGGCGCACCTTGTAGGGGCAGTTGTTGGCGCAGTAGCGCGTGCCCACGCAGCGGTTGTAGACCTGCTGGTTGAGCCCCTCGCTGCTTTGCACCGTCGCGAGCACGGGACAGACCGTTTCGCACGGCGCGTTGTCGCAGTGCTGGCACATCATCGGCTGATGCACCGCGGTGTCGTCCTCGACGTAGTAGCGGTCGATGCGCATCCAGTGCATCTCGCGCGAGCGCATCACCTCGTCCTTGCCGACGACGGGCACGTTGTTTTCCGACTGGCAGCCGACGACACAGGCGGAACAGCCCGTGCAGAGGCTCATGTCCACCGTCATGCCCCAGTGGTGACCCTTGAACTTGTGATCCTCGGGCCACAGGTCGCCTTCGGGGTGCCCGTTCTCGCCATCGTGTTTGGGATTGCGATGCTCGTTGAGCGTGGTCACGCGTGCGACCGGGCGCTCGGTACCGCCCAGGTGCTCCGGCACGATCATCGAGTCGTAGGTCTGCGTGCGGGCCAGGTCGCGACGACCGCTCGTCTTCTTGACGGCGACGAACGCGGTGCCAGCCAGCGGCGCCGCGTTCTTGCCGACCAGTTCGCCCTCTTCGACCGTGGGCGAACCCTCGAGCCAATCGGGACCGACATGCGCGAAGCGCTCGGTGCCCTTGCGCCCGTAGCCAAGTGCGATCGCCACGACGTCGTCGTGTTGGCCGGGCTGAATCTGCGCCGGCAACGTAATGCCGCCGGCGTCCACGAGATCGCCCTGCTCCACGCCGAGCCGTTCGGCCGTCGCGGCCGAGACGCTCGCGTAGTTGTCCCAGACGATCTTGGTGACCGGGTCGGGCAGTTCATGCAGCCACGGGTTATGGGCGTGGCGGCCGTCGAGCATGCCGACCTTGGGGTAGAGCACGAGCGCGAGTTGGCCCGGTTCTATTTTGGGGGGTGCGGGGGCGCGCAGTCCGGCCACCGTGCCCACGCGCGTCGCGCGCGGCTTGAGCGTGACCACACCGTCGTGCACGGCGTCGTTCCAGAAGAGGTCGAACGGCTTCTCGGCGGCGGCGCGCGGAAGCAGCTTCTCTCTCCACGTCGCCTGCATGATGGCGCGCGCGGCGCGGGCGGAGCCGCTCCAGTGCGCGAGGCTCTCGACCAGTGCGCGCGTTTCGCCGATCGGCCGAATCGTCGGCTGTCCGACGGTCACGATGCCATCCACGGCTTCGGCGTCGCTCCAGCTTTCGAGGACGTGGTGATCGGGGCAGACGAAGTTGGCCTGCTCCGCCGTCTCGTCGAGATGGCTCGCAAAGCTGATGATCGTGCCCGCCTTGAT
>CBDURV010000579.1:0-2970 GCA_965369495.1 uncultured bacterium | reverse complement strand
CCCCGCACGCCGACCCGGTCGATCGGGATGTTGCGGGTGTCGCGGCTGCTCTGGATGTCCGCCAGGCCGTGGATGCGCCGTTCCATGAGGGCCATCAAGGGTAGCGGGAAGCGAGCAGCCGCCCTATTTCTTCTTTTTGCCGCTCGCGACGACCCAATCCCGCCAGCGCTTATGCAGCACGGTGGGCGAGATTCCGAACGCGAACTGGATCGCCTCGGCCGATGTGGGCTTCGTGTCCAGGTTATCCACCTGCGTCATGAGCTTGGCCAGACGCGCCGGCTCGTTCTCGATCAGATAGGTCACCAGGCTCCAGCACAAACCGTGCTCGATCGCGGTCAACTCGCCCGGCTGCAGCTTCTCGCACCACTCCGAGAGCGGCGTGTCCTTCTTGCGCCGCACCTGGTTGAAGATCGTCGACTGCCAATCCGTCTTGAGCAGATCGTCCGGCTTCTTGCCCTCCGTCCAGCAGAAGGTGTTGTGCCTCGGATTCTCCATGCGCTCGTAGTAGTGCGCCAACCCCTCCTCGAGCCACGCCCACGTCTCGCGGTAGTAGTTGTGCGAACCGTCGGTAAGCAGGTGCGTCACGTTGTGGATGACGTGGTTCGAGAGGTACTTGTCGCCCTTGCCCTCGTTGTCCACCACCTGGCTCTCGGCGGTCGTGAACAGCATGTAGTTGGGCTTGTCGCGCCGGTGCTCCTGCAGACCCGACTTGTCGTTCGTGCGACCGATGTACTTGTCCGCCAGCGCGTGATGCTCCGCGTAGTCGTCGAACAGGAATATCTCGTAGCGACGCATCATGCCAAGGAACGGCTTCGTGTTGTTGGTCAGCAGCGAGAAGTGCGCGTAGAGCCGCTCGAGCCGGATCTGGTAGAGGTGCGCGCGCTGATGCGCGTTGACGAGCGCGCCCTCTCGCCCGATCTTGAACTTGGGGAAGATCTTCTGCAGGCGCTGCAGATCGAAGATCGTGAACGCGCCATCCTTCTTCTTGATCTTCGACTTGCGCAGCGTGGAGAGGATCGTGAAGTGCGGCGACTGGATGATCGTCCAGCCCGGGTCGAGCTCAAGACTCTCCGCCGCCTTTTCCGGAGCGACGCGCAGCAGCGTGACCGGTGTCCGCGGCTCCTCGAATCCGAGACAGTCCGGATCGCACTTGTTGCACCAGTACGGCGTGAACTTGATGGGCAACGGCGTGTCCGCGGCGAGCGGATGCTCGATGTCCTTGGGGCCCTTGGAGGGCCCGGCGAACGCGGTGGCGACGACGAACAGGATGGCGAGCGGGCGCAGCATCCATCGATTATCGCGCATCCACGAAAAAAGGGCCCCGAAGGGCCCTGGAATTCGAATGCACGTTTCAGGCTACGACACAAACAGGTCGCAGCGGATGTCGGCGAACGCCGTCCGCAGCTTCTGGATCACCTTGGAGTGGATCTGGCAGACGCGCGACTCGGTGAGGCCGAGCACCTTGGCGATCTCCTTCATGGAGAGTTGCTCGAAGTAGTAGAGCGTGACGACGACCTGCTCCTTCTTGTTGAGGTTCTTGGTCGCCAGCACGCGCAGGTCGGACTTGTGGACCTGCGAGAGGGGGTTTTCGCCGCCCTCGTCGCGGACGAGATCGACCATCCGGCTGCCGCCGCCATCGTCGGAGTTGTCGCCGCCGGAATCGTCCGAGAGGCTCAACATCGAGACGGGCTTGCTGTCCTTCTCGAAGCGCTGGTACTCGTGCACGTCGAGGCCGAGCTCCGTCGCCATCTCGAAGATGGTCGCGTCGCGGCCGAGGCGCCCCTGAAGGCGGCCGCCGGCGCGGTCGACGGTGGTGCACTTGTGGCGCACGAGGCGCGGCACCCAGTCGAGCGCACGAAGTTCGTCGAGAATGGCGCCGCGAATGCGGTTCACGCAGTAGGTCTTGAACAAGACGCCGCGTTCGAGGTCGTAGCGGTCGAGCGCCTCGAGCAGCCCGAAGGTGCCCATGCTGATCAAGTCGCCGAGCTCAACCGACGCGGGAAGCGTCATGAGCATGCGCTCCGCAACGTTCCGCACCAGAGGCAGATACGCCTCGATGAGCTGGTTCTTGTAGAGCTTTCGGCGCGTCCGCTGGTACTTTTCCCAAGTCGGTCGCAGTGCCTTCTCGTCGATCTTTACGCGTGCCATTTCTAGTTCCACCCTTCTGATTTCGCACCCTTGGAGGGGACGGAGGACCGGCGTCCTTGAGTGGCGCGCTTAAGTGCCCACGAAAAAAGCGCGCCAGGATGCCGTGCGAAATCCGGGCGCGCCTTCGGTCGCGAGGAAGCCATGCTTCATCGAATACCTGCGTGCAGTCCGGACCCGTGTGGCGGCTGGCAACCATGTCGCGGTGCGTTCACCACGAGTTAGGCCCTATAGCTTTGCGCCACCGGCTTTCACCGGTTTTGCCTTTTCAGCCGAGTCCTGTTCGTTCCCAAGTTGTTCTAAAGAACCGCAGCCTCAATCTGAGGCCGGGGGAAGACTAGCCCCAAAACGGGATCGGGCAAGTGGAACTTCCTTTTTTTTAGTCATCCCACTCGCGGCGTGGCGAAAAGTCGCTCCTTTAGCCAATAATTCCGCGTCTAGCGAATCTCCGCGGGCCAAGATTGGGCGACTCGGAAGCCAATGTCCTCCGGTTTCGCCCGCGGCGCCTCGTGGCTGCGCACCTGCAGGACAAGATCGTTGAGCGCCGACAGGTGGGATCCGCCGCGCACCACGCGGTGCTTGTGGCTGGCCGGGCCGCGCGGATCGATGCTCGAAGCGAATTCATACCAGCGCGGACCGTACCGGTCGTAGCACCATTCGCGCGCATTGCCGCAGGTGTGCAGCAGACCGTACACGCTGGCGCCGTCCAGCATCGAGCTGGAAGGCAGGAGCGCGCTCGACTGTGCGTTGCAGCGGTTGGGCTCGAAATCGTCGCCCCACGGGAAGTGGAGTCCGCGTGCGCCGGCGGCGGCGCGCTCCCACTCG
>CBDURV010000578.1:0-2980 GCA_965369495.1 uncultured bacterium | reverse complement strand
GGCCGCTACTTGCGTGTCCAGTCCTTCGTGAGCGCGACCTTCTGTTTGACCACTTCGCCCTTGCTGTTGGTGCGCTCCTGCACGATTAGGCAGAAGTTGCGATAGCCGTTCTTTGAGTTCGCGACGGCGTTGTAGTTGGCGCCGGAGGTGGCTGTCTCCTGCGCGTCCGCGCTCTCGATCTGCTGGATCATGTTGACCACGTCGCGACCATCGCTCGGCTTCCACGTCTTGTTGTCCGAGCCGCGCTGGTCGAGTTCCGCTTCCATGCACATGGCATGCACGAACGCTTCGAACTGTCCGCTGAATACGCGATTGTGGGCGAAGGTGCGCACCGACACCGGCTGGCCGTTGATGGCATAGGCGAACCCGACCAGTTGGCCTTCCTTGGGACCGATCTTCGCGAAGTGCGCGCGCACCGCCTGCGCCAACCGACTCTCCGTCTCGCGCGCCTGCTTATCCGACTTGTCGGTCGCGTTGTTGAGCGACGTGCCGAGACCCTGCGTGCCGCGCACGTCGTTGATCTGCTTGACGTTTTTCCAGACTTCTCCCTGATCCTTGTCGTACTGGCCGGAGGCGCGAACCGACGAAGGCGCCATGTACTGGCTGACCTTGAAGCGGCCGTTGGTCGACTTGCCCTCGCGCTGGCCGTTCCAGCGGCCCCGTTCCACGCAGAAGCTATCCACGGGAACGGTCGTGCCCGCCTTGACGACGAAATCCTGGCCGATCTGACGGTCCTGATTGCCCCCCTTCACGATCGTGCCGGCGCAGACGAGGATCGGCAGCGAGCCCTTGTTCTCGATCACGAGGCGTCCCACCTCAGCGCCACCTGCGTCGTTTCCGCGCACCTGAACCTGCGCAATCTGCTGCGCCCCCGCACCCCCTATCTCTCGAATGACCGCCTCGCCCTTTTCCTCCGCCTCACGGAGCGTTCGGAACTCGCCGATGTCGAGCGGTTGGTCGCTGTAGACGGGCCAGACGGTCAGGTTTTCCACGGCGACCTCGGGACCGAGCGCGTAGTGGTCACCGAACGCCATCGACGCCTCGATGGGTTTGTTGCCGGCGCAGGCGGTCGCGAGCAGGAGCAGGGCGGGAAGCAGATTACGCATGGTTCCAGAAGTTCCTTTCGACACCCCCCATTTACGCTCCGATCCGCAACGGGGAGGCAACGGGCGTGTAAAAACCGCTATCCTCCCTGCGTGAACAAACGTGCGATCTACGTGATTTCCGACTCGACCGGCGAGACGGGCGCCAAGGTGGTGCAGGCGGCGCTGCTGCAGTTCCATCACGAGCACGTGCGCATGCGCATTTTTTCCAACGTGCGCAATCCGGAGCGCCTGGCGGAAGTGATCGACCAGGCGGTCGGCGAGGAAGCGCTGATCGTCTACACGCTGGTGCGGGCCGAATCGCGCCAGGCGGTACACGACCGGACCGCCCTGTACGACGTGCGCGCCATCGACCTGATGGGTCCGCTGCTCTCGCGCATCGGCCGCTGGCTGGGCGAGTCGCCGGTGAGCACGCCCGGCCTGCTGCATGTGCTCGACGCCGACTATTTCGCGCGCATTGAAGCACTCGAGTACACCGTCAAGAACGACGACGGAAAGCTGCCGCAGAATTTTCCCGACGCGGACATCGTGCTGGTCGGCGTGAGCCGCACGTCCAAAACGCCGGTGGCGACGATTTTGGCGCAGAAGGGCTACAAGGTGGCCAACCAGCCGTTGGTGCTCGATGTGCCTCCCCCGCCGCAGCTTGAAAAGCTCGATCCGCACCGCGTGTTCGCACTCGCGATCCAACCGCAGATGCTGCTCGATATTCGTCGCACGCGTCTCAAGACGATGGGCGTGGACGGCGGCAGCACCTACGCCGACATGGAGCGCATCCAGCGCGAGCTACGCTGGGCGCGCGACCTCGTACGCAGCCACCGCGGGTGGACCACAATCGACGTAACCCGCAAGGCGATCGAGGAGACGGCCGCGGAGATCCATCGGATTTACCAGGAGCGGTTCGCCTCGTAGCTCCGCGCTCGGAGCTTGATCGAGCTCTTCCGGCGCGGTCGCGGGTGAGCTGCGACGCCGCCACAGAACTTCCGAAGCTCCGTGGCTCCCGTGCGCAGGCGGATGGCCTGGTTGCGACGCACTACCCACAACTCATCACCCACAACGCGCAAAGCGCAGCGAGCGAACACGCGCGGAACGGTGGCCTCATCGCGTATGCTCCCAGTATGGACTGGGGACTCGCCTCTCGCCTCTCACGCATCCTGCAACCCGACACCGGTCGCACCGTCATGCTCGCGGTGGACCACGGCTACTTCCTGGGCCCCACCAGCGGGCTGGAAAAGCCGGGCGAAACGGTGGCGCCGCTGTTGGAGTACGCCGACTCGCTCATGTGCACGCGCGGCGTGTTGCGCAACTGCATCGATCCGAAGGGCGCGCCGCCGGTGGTGCTGCGCGTTTCGGGCGGATCGAGCATCCTGCGCGACCTCTCGGACGAGGAACTCACGGTGTCGATGCGCGACGCCGTGCGCCTGGGCGTGTCAGCCGTGGCACTTTCCATCTTCGTCGGCAGCGAGCACGAACGGCAGACACTGGTCAACCTCTCGCGCCTCGTGGATGCCGGCATCGAGCACGGCATCCCGGTGCTCGCCGTCACCGCCGTAGGTCGCGAAATGGCGCGCGACGCCCGCTACCTCGGCCTCTGCTGCCGCATTGCCGCCGAACTGGGCGCGCACATCGTCAAGACCTACTACTGCGAAGGGTTCGAAGAGGTCGTCGAAAACTGCCCCGTCCCCATCGTGGTCGCGGGCGGCAAGAAGATCCCCGAGGCGGAAGCCCTTCAACTCGCCGAAAACGCGGTGCGCTCAGGCGCGAAGGGCGTCGACATGGGCCGGAACATCTTTCAGTCCGAACAGGCGACGCAGATGATCCAAGCGGTTCGGAAGGTCGTTCACGAGGGGATGCCCGCCGAACAGGCGTTTGGCCTCCTC
>CBDURV010000577.1:0-2985 GCA_965369495.1 uncultured bacterium | reverse complement strand
AGGATGCCGACGAAGATGAGGGTGTAGGCGATCGAGGCGGGGTTGCGCTTGCGGACCGACGCGAGGTCGATCTCGCGCATCATGCCCCACTCCGCCTCGTCGTCGTCCACACCCGCCAGCTCGAGATCGATCTCGCTCATGGCGGGGTCCTGGAAGACGAAGCGCGTGTTGCCGATGCGAATGCGCGCACCGTGTACGAGCTGCGCCTCGGTCACCATCTCGTTGTTCACGAGCGTGCCGTTGGTCGAGCCGAGGTCGCGGATCGTATAGCCATTGAGATCGCGCACGACCTCGCAGTGGTAGGACGAAGCGACGGTGTCCTTGAGCGCGACGGTGTTCGACTCCTTGCGGCCGCTCGTCGTGCGCTGGACGGTCAGATCGATCTTATGGCCTTTCCGCGGCCCCTTCGCATAGACGAGCGCACATGCGTTCTCGTCGGCGCCGGCGGCGGGAGTCGCGCTCGGATCGTCGTAGGTGATGTGGGTGGCGCCGATGGTGATGACGTCGCCGTTCACCATTCGCCGCTTCTTGACCTGTGCCCCGTTGAGGAGCGTTCCGTTGGTGGAACCCAGGTCCGAAACTTCGAACCCTTCGGAGGTGCGAACCACGGACGCATGCCGGCGCGACGCCTGCCCATCATCAATGGGCATGTCGCATTCGGGGGACCGGCCAATCGTGACTGAGTCCTTGTCAGCCAGCGATAGTTCGGTCTCCGTACCGTCCGGAGTACGCAGAATCAGCTTTGCCATCGGTATTTCCTGCCCGTTCGAGTGGTGCGAGTCCGGGTGCCCCAACCGCAGCCGGATTTCGCCCACCAACGTCTCGTCCACGAACGCCCTGCCGGAGAAGCTACACACTTCCCACTTCCGTGAACGAGAGGGCGGATTATAGGGCACGCCAAAGCGCAGGTGCAACCGCTATTCCATCCCGCAAAACCGCGCTGAATTCGCACTAATTTCCGGCATTTCCCCGCAGCGGAACACGCGATTGTGTAAGGCCAATCTGCCCCGTCGGTAACGACGTTGCCAGCAACTACCCGCCGTGCCGGAAGTCATCGACGCCGTAGCGCTCGATCTTCTTGCGCAGGCCTAGGCGGCTGAGCGAAAGCAGCGCGGCCGCCCGCGTCTTGTTGCCGTTGACGCGCTGGAGCGTGTCCGCGATAACGCGCTTTTCGAGGGATTCCACCAGCTCCTTGAGCCCTCCGGGCGGGAGTTGGGTCGGCGGGACCGCTTCGGGATCGCCCGAAAAGACCGAAAGCGACAGCAGATCGGGCGAAATGACGCCGCGCTGCAGTGCGAGCATGCGCTGCACTTCGTTCCGCAGTTCACGCACATTTCCCGGCCAAGGGTAGGCCTGGAGGCGATCGAGCACCTCGGAATCCACCTGCGGCCGTTCAATCTCCTGATCGGTGCAGAAGGTGTCGAGGAAATGATCGAACAGCGCGGGAATGTCCTCCACCCGATCGCGCAGCGGCGGCAGCAGCAGTTCGACGCCGGCGATGCGGTAGAAGAGATCCTCGCGAAACGCCCCGTCGCGCGCCATGGCGCGCAGGTCGCGGTTGGTGGCAGAGACGGTGCGCAGGTTGACCTTGCGCAGTTCCGTCCCGCCGATGCGGCGCAACTCGCCGGTTTCCAGCACGCGCAGCAGTTTCGCCTGCAGGTCGAGCGGCATCGCCCCCACCTCGTCGAGGAAGAGCGTGCCGTTGTGCGCCTCCTCCAGCAGGCCCGGCGCTGCCTTCGACGCCCCGGTGAACGCACCCTCCTCGCGGCCGAAAAACTCCGCCTCGATGAGATCCGTCGGAACGGCGGCGCAGTTGATGGCGACCAGGCGGCCCTCCCGCTGACGGCCGTTGTAGTGGACGGCCCGCGCCATGAGCTCCTTGCCCGTGCCGCTCTCGCCCGTCACGAGCACCGGCAGATCCGATTCCATCACGCGATCGAGCAGGGCGAGCACCGCGCGCATGGCGGGGCTTTGCCCGACAATGGCGGAGTAGTCGTAGCGAATACCCAGCTCGTGCCTGCTCAGATCGAGGTCGGCGCGCACCCCCGCCAATTCGCGCGACTGTTGGCGCAGCAGGGTCTTGAGGCGAGCGTTGAGCCGGCCAATGCGCTCGCGCGAACGGCGCAGCTGCTCCTCCCGTTTCTGGAGCGCCTCCAACGTGCGAGCCTTGGCCAGCGTGAGCGCGACGAAGTCGCAGTAGTTCGTGACCAACGGAACATCGTCGGACCGGAACTGCGCCGTCACATCGCTGTTCTCCAGATAGATGGCTCCGATCGGGCCGTGCTGCACCTTGAGCGGCACGCACATGACGCTGCGCAGGCGCAGGTAGGCGACCGAGCGACCTCCGGCGAAGCGTGCGTCGCCCCCGGCGTCTTCGGTCATGACGGGCCGGCCGGAATTGACCGCCTCGGTGGCGATGGAGTGGCTGATCATCTCCTGGGGATGGTCGAGGTCGGCACCCGCGTTGTCACGTGCCACCTTGAAGTCGAGGCCATGCAGGGTCACGAGAAAGAGAAAACCGCGCTCCGCGCCCGTCAACTCGATGGCACTGTCGACGATCGTGCGCAGCAGCGACTCCTCGTCTTCCGCCGAAGCGACCGCCTTGGTGAGGTTCACCACACGGCGCAGGCGGCGCGACTCGTCGGCCAGCTCCTTCAGCTCGAGGCTCTCCTCGCGTTTCTTGCGTCGCTTGGGCGGCTCCGCATCGGGATCCCACTCGACGTTGAGCGTCGTGATCCCGATGACGATCGTATCGCCCGCGCTGAGAACCAGCCGGCCGGCCTTCTCGCCGTTCACGTAGGTGCCGTTGCTGCTATCGAGGTCCTCGAGAACGAACCCCTCGGGCGCGCGCACGATGCGGCAGTGGCGGCGCGACAGCTTGGTGTCGTCGAGCGGGATGTCGTTGTCGATATCGCGACCAATGGTCACGGGCAAGGCGGCGAAGGTTCGCTCCTGGCCATCGACAGAGATGCGGATCATGCTATG
>CBDURV010000576.1:0-3004 GCA_965369495.1 uncultured bacterium | reverse complement strand
GGTCGCCTTCGGACTCTCTCTTCGATCTCGACGATCTGTCCTCGCCCAGAAGGGCACGCTGTAGTTCAAAAAGCGCGCCGTGCCGCGTCCCGCGGTTCACTACCGAGAAATCTACTCCCGATGCGCCCACGCCTCGTGAATAATGCAGGCTCGACGCGCGGCGGCGAGCCGGATGTCCCCTCTGTCCAGCTACATAGCGGTCAGGGTAGGCTCTCGCGCCGGCACCTTTGAAGGACCAGCTAGCAGAACGGAGAGTGGACGAGTGGAGCCGCGCAAGCGACTGGGCGAAATCCTGATTGGAATGGGCCATGTAACGGCCGAAAAGATCGAGGATGCCCTGATTCACGCCCGCCGAACCGGCGTCAAGCTGGGAGAGGCGCTGGTCGACCTCAACATGGTCGAAGAGGAGCAGGTGGCCAAGGCGCTCTGCCGCCAGAACAAGTTGCCCTACGTGGACCTCTCGAAGGTCAAACTCAAGGCGGACGTGATCGATCTGATCGACTCGCGTGTCGCCGAGGAGTACGACATCGTCCCGGTCAAGAAGCAGGGCAAGCAGATATTCGTCGCGATCCGCGATCCCAACCAGGTCTACCAGGCCGACGGCCTGCAGTTCGTGCTCAACGCCGAGGTGAAGTTCGCGCTCACCACTTCCACCGCCCTGACCAACGCCAAGGCGCGGTACTACGGCGTGGGCGAGAAGGTCGCCGCGCGCGGCGCCGCCGCGATGCTCAAGGCGGAAGAGGAGGCCGAGGACGACGACGCGCCGATCATTCGCCTCGTGCAGCAGATGCTGGAAGAGGCGCTCAAGGCGCGCGCCTCGGATATCCACGTCGAGCCGATGACCGACCGCATTCGCGTTCGGTTCCGCGTCGATGGCATCTGCTTCGAGTCGAAATCGCTTCCCAAGGACATCCAGGGAGCGGTCATTTCGCGGCTCAAAATCATGGCGCGCATGGACATCGCCGAAAAGCGCAAGCCGCAGGATGGCCGCATCCAGGTGACGCTCATCGGCCGCGAGATCGATCTGCGCGTCTCGGCGCTGCCGGCGACGCATGGCGAGTCGATCGTCATGCGAATCCTCGACAAGGAAGTCGCGCTGGTCGAGTTGCCGGCGCTCGGCTTCGACCCCGAGGACTACGAGCGGTTCAAGCGCATCATCACCAAGCCCAACGGCATCTTCCTGGTGACGGGGCCGACCGGGTCGGGCAAGACGACGTCGCTCTACGCGGCGCTCAAGGAACTCAACAAGCCCAACACGAAGATCATCACCGCCGAGAACCCGATCGAATACCACCTCAAGGGCATCAACCAGTGCGAGGTGCGCCACGGCATCGGCCTCGACTTCTCGCGCATCCTGCGTTCGATGCTGCGGCAGGCGCCCAACATCATCCTGGTGGGTGAGATTCGCGACCTCGAAACTGCTGAAATCGCCATTCAGGCCGCTCTGACCGGTCACTTGGTCTTTTCGACATTGCACACCAATGACGCCCCGTCGGCGCTCACGCGCCTGATCGACATGGGGGTGAAGCCGTTCCTCGTGTCCACCGCGGTGCTGGCGATCATGGCGCAGCGACTCGTGCGCGCGCTCTGCCCCAACTGCAAGGCGCCGTGGGATCCCGAGCCGGTCAAGATGGCGGCGCTGAAGATTACCGACGAGATGTTGGTGGGCCGCACCGCGTACAAGGCGGTCGGCTGCAAGGAGTGCCGGCACGAAGGCTACCGGGGCCGCAAGGGCCTGTTCGAGATGTTCGAGATGGACGCGCGCATGCGCGACCTCACGTTTCAGGGGGCCTCCGCGCAGGAATTGCGCGGGCAGGCCCGAGCCTCGGGTGGCATGATCACGCTGCGCGAGGATGGCGTAAGGAAGATCCTGTCGGGCATGACGTCCGTGGATGAAGTGCTGCGAGTGACCGGAAGCTCATTGGAGATCTGACGTGCACCTGACGATGCCCCAGCTATTCGACCTGATGGTGGAGGAGGGTGCCTCCGACTGCCACATCACCGTGGGACGGCCGCCCGTCGTCCGTCGCCATGGCGGACTCAAGAATGTGCGCCACCCGGCGCTCACCGCGTCCGACACGATGGCGCTGGTCGAGTCGATCACGCCCGAGCGGATGATGACCGAGTTCCGTGAGACGGGCAGCGCCGACTTCGGCTTCGCCCACGGGCAGCGCGCCCGCTTCCGTGTCGCCATTTTCCGGCAACGCGGGCAGGCGGCACTCGTCGCGCGCCTGATTCCCAGCCGCATCCTCACGTTCGACGAGATCGGACTGCCGGAGCCGGTGCGACAGCTGTGCGAGCGGCCGCGCGGCCTGGTGCTCGTGACCGGGCCCACGGGATCAGGCAAGACGACGACACTGGCGACGCTCATCGACTGGATCAACGATCACCTCGATCGCCACATCATCACGGTCGAGGATCCGATCGAGTACTACCACGAACACAAGAAGTCGATCGTCAACCAGCGCGAGATCGGCATCGACGTGACGACGTTCGCCGAAGGCCTTCGGCGCGCGCTGCGCCAGGACCCGGACGTGATCCTGCTGGGTGAAATGCGCGATCAGGAGACGATCGCCACCGCCATCACCGCGGCGGAAACCGGTCACCTCGTGTTCGGCACGCTGCATACGACCGGTTCGGCGCGCACGATGGACCGCATCATCGACCAGTTCCCCGCCGATCAGCAGGAGCAGATCCGCGTGCAGCTTTCGGTGTCGATTCTCGCGGTCATCTCACAAGTGCTCATGCCGCGCGAGGACCGGTCGGGCGTGATCGCCGGGTTCGAGGTGATGTTGATGACGCCGGCGATCGAGAACCACATCCGCAAGGCGGAGACGTTCAAGATCCCGTCCACCATTCAGACCAGCAAAAACATCGGCATGTTCCTGCTCGACGACCATCTCCTCGCCCTCGCCATGGAGGGCAAGATCTCGCGGGAAACGGCCATCCGCAAGGCGCAGAGCCCGCGCGCGCTCAGGGAAAAGCTCAAGGAAAAGCTCGGGGA
>CBDURV010000575.1:0-3027 GCA_965369495.1 uncultured bacterium | reverse complement strand
CCGTCGCGCACGAGCCGCCCTGCGACCTCGTGATCGCCGTCGCGCCCGAGCGCAATCCGGCGGACATGTATCGCGTGGGGTTCGCACGCGGCATGGGGTTGCCGGTGATTCTGCTCGTCGGGCCGGGAAGCGATCCGCATCCGGCGCTCGAAAGCTCCATCGTGGTGGAACTCGGTGACGGACTCGAAGAGCGTCTCGTGCTTGAGTTGGCTAGATACGTGCGGTGATCCAGACGCCGATTCCGATCACCACGAACAGCTTGAGGACCGTGCCGGCGATGGTGCCGACGAGCACGCCGAGCGCGGCCTTGAACGCTTCGCGCTCGCGCTTGCCGGCCATCAATTCGCCTGCCAGCGCGCCCGCTCCCGCTCCGATGAAGAGGCCGAAGGGCGGAAAGAAGATGAGCCCGATCACCATGCCCACGACGCTCATGCGGATGCCCAGCTTGTCCGCACCGAATTTCTTGGCGCCGATGGCGGGCATGACGAAGTCGAGCGCGGTGGCGAGTGCGATGGCGAGTAGCGCGAACGCGTGGTCCCACAGCGAGTAGGTCCAGCCCCCGGCCCAGTCCATGAGCAGGAACGCGCCGTACGCGATGGGCGGGCCCGGCAATATCGGAATCACCGATCCGACCGCCGCCAGGAGCACGATCAACCACGCGAGAACAAGCCAGACCCAGATCACGTTCGCGACTCACTGTATCCTCCAACCCCATGGATGATTCGCTGCGTGAGTTGGTCGAACTGCCGGGCGTTCCCGGCTACGAAGAGGCGGTGCGCGCCTGGATCGAGGCACACCTGCCCTCCGGCATCGAGCGCTCCACCGACGCGCTCGGCAATCTGGTCGCGACGGTGGGCTCGGGCGAGCGCGCGATTCTGTTCGTCGCCCACATGGATGAGATCGGGTTCGTCGTTTCGGAAATCCGCGACGACGGCTTCCTGCGCCTCAAGCCGCTGGGCGGCATCGACCCGCGCGCGATGTTCGGGCAACTGCTGCGCGTCTGCACCAACTCCGGCGAAATCCCGGGTGCCGTTACGGTGACGCCGCCGCATCTCATGCGCGACCGCGCCAAGGAGATGAGCGACGTGCCCGCGGTCACCGAGTGGCTGGTGGACATCGGCGCGCGATCCGCCGACGAAGCGCGCGCGCTCGGTGTCGCGGTGCTCGACTTCGCGGTGCCCGACAAGCGCCTGCGCGTGCTCAACGAAAAGCTGCTCTGTTCGCGCGCCCTGGACGACCGGCTGGGTTGCTGGATCCTGCTCCAGGCGCTCGAGCGGGTGCGGCACGAGTCGTTGTCGGCACGCGTACATTTCGCCTTCAGCGTGCAGGAAGAGGTGGGGCTGCGGGGCGCTGGGCTCTTGGCGCGACAGCTCGAGGTTTCCCACGCGTTCGCCGTCGATTCCGCCAGTGCCGCTGATTTTCCCGGCGTCGGCGCCGACCTGAGCCCGGCCAAACTGGGCGCGGGCGCCTGCCTGCGCGTGCTCGACAACGCCGCCATCGTGCCCCGCTCGTTTACTCGCGAACTGCAGGAACTCGCCGCCGAACGCTCCATTCCGTTGCAGGTCATCTTCTGCGGCGGCGGCACCGACGCGCGCGCTTTCCAGCCCGAGGGAGCGCTGGCGATGCCGATCGGGATTCCCCTCCGCTACACACACTCAATGGTGGAGATGGCTCATGCCGATGATGTAGAGGCGACGATCGATCTGATCGAAGCCATCTGCGGGAGATACGCAACGTGAGCGCGAAAATTCTGGTTACCGGAGGCGCCGGCTACATCGGCAGCCACTGCTGCGTCGAACTGCTCGACGCCGGCCACGAAGTGGTCGTACTCGACAACCTCGTCAATAGCTGCGAGGAGTCGCTGCGCCGGGTCGAAGAGATCACCGGCAAGAGCGTCGCCTTCGAGAAGGTGGACCTGTGCGACGCGGCGGAGGTGGAGGGGGTCTTCGCGCGCCACGAGTTTTCGGCGGTAATCCACTTCGCCGGGCTCAAGGCGGTCGGCGAATCGTGCGAGATCCCGCTGCGCTACTACGAGAACAACATCACCGGTACGCTCAATCTGCTGGCGGCCATGAAGCGGCACGGCGTCCTGCGGCTGGTCTTTTCCTCGTCGGCGACCGTCTATGGCGATCCCGCCTCGGTGCCGATCCGCGAGGACTTCCCCCTTTCCGCGACCAATCCCTACGGCCGCACCAAGCTCATGATCGAGGAGATGATGCGCGACATCGCGGCCGCGGAGCCGGAGTGGCGCGTGATCCTGCTGCGCTACTTCAATCCGGTCGGCGCGCACAAGAGCGGTCGCATCGGCGAGGATCCGGCGGGCATTCCCAACAACCTGGTGCCCTACGTCATGCAGGTCGCGGTGGGGCGCCGGGAGCGGGTCGGCGTATTCGGCGACGACTATCCGACGCCCGACGGCACCGGCGTGCGCGACTACATCCATGTTGTCGATCTCGTGCTCGGCCACCTAGCGGCGCTCGATGCCCTCGACCGCACCGAGGGCTGTGTCGCCTACAACCTCGGCACCGGCACCGGCTACTCCGTGTTGGAAATGGTCGAGGCGGCGCGCAAGGCGACCGGCAAGGAGATCGCAGTCGAGATCATGGCACGCCGTCCGGGCGACATTGCCACCTGCTATGCCGATCCCGCGACCGCGGCGAACGCGCTCGGCTGGCGCGCGCAACGCGATCTCGACGAAATGATTGCGGACGCGTGGCGTTGGCAGTCCGCGAACCCGAACGGCTTCAACGAGTAGGCTTCGCGCGCTTCCCGATCACTTCGGCAGCCTCGGGCATCAGCATCCGGTAGCCGTTTTCGCCGTCCCACACGATTTCGACACGGCTCTTGCTGCTCGGACTCCCCCGAACCGTGTCGATCGAGTTCCAGACGGAGCCCTTGTCGGTAAACGTCACTGCGGAACGCGTGATCGTGCCGCGGTTGGAGATGGACACGGAGCGCACCGTCTTGGTCTTCGGGTCGGTCCACATGCACGAGAGGCTTTCCGGCGCGCGTTCGAGGTTGGCGCCG
>CBDURV010000574.1:0-3049 GCA_965369495.1 uncultured bacterium | reverse complement strand
TCGATCTCGTCCGGCGCGCGCGCCGTGCGATCATTGAGGGGACGTTCCCTCAGCTCCCCGAATCGATCGTTTGATGCGCTATCTGCTCCTGATCCTCCTCGTCGTCGTCTTTCCCGGCGCCGTCTACTGGGCCGTCAACGGCATGGCGGACCCGGTCGACACCCTGGATCGCTTCACCGGTCAACTCGGCGACATTCGCCGCTCCCAGCCGGACCCGGTCGAGGAGGACGTGCTCGAACCGCCCCCCGAGGACGAACCGAAACAGGAACCCGAGATACGCGAGACACCGGTGGAACAACCGCGACCGGAGATCCGGATCCCCGTCGTCTCGCGGCGCGAGGCCGACGCCCTGTTCGTCGAGGGCCGCTTCGATGAAGCGGCCACCGCCTACGGCGACAGTCGCACGCGCCGCCGCGCGCTGGCGCAACTCGGCGTCGCGTTCGCGCAGGCGTTCCCGCCTCCGACCGGCGAGTATCTCGTCGTGGAGTTGCGTGGCGGCAAGTCCACCATGGAGGGGTTCAACATCGGCAATGACCTGGAACTCAAGCTGCTCGACCCGACCGGCCGCTCCATCGGCCTCTCCGCCGGCATGGTCGCCACGAAGCGCACCATCTCACCCGACAAGGTGATCCAGCGCACGCGCCCGCGCATCGAGATCGAGGCGCAAAGCGACGATCCGCGCCGTTTGTTCCGCGCGGCGGCCGCGGCGTTTCGCATTGGACGCCCCGACCTCGCGGCGCCGCTGCTCGAACGTCTCGTGAAGGCGGACCAACAGACGATGCTCAAGGCGATTTCGAAGGACGTCGCCCCCACCGCGCAGGTGGCGCTCTTCCGCGCCTACAGCGACGCAGTCATCGTTCCGGAAGATCGGCCCGACCCGGTCGAAACCGTCGCTCGTCCGAAAACGAACGGCACCAATACGACTCGCAAGAAGAACGGGTCCGGCGCACTCAAGCTCGACGGCAGCAAACGCAAACGCCGCAACGGCAAGCTGACGATCAATGACAAGCAGGCGCGCAAGTTCATGGTGGAGGCGCGACCGCACCGCATCGAGGGCAAGCGCCTCTACGAAAAGATCTACGCGGACGGTCTCGACAATGCGCGGCCCGAAGATGTCGATGAAGCCATCCGCAGCTACGAAAAGGCTCTGGCGCTCTACGAGAAGGCGCTCCTGCGCGAGGACACCGACCCCATTTTCGTGCTCGTGCAGGGCTGCTCCAAAAAGCTCTTCCAGCTCCGCTTCTGGAAAGAGCAGGTCGGCTCCAAGTAGTGCGCACGCGTTACATCAAGGCCGGCATCATCCTGCTCGTCGCGATCGGCGTGTTCGCCTGGTACCGCAACCGGCCCCTTCCCGGCGCTCCCGTCGAAGCGCCTTTGCGTCTGCCTGTGGCCGGCGTGCGCCTCACGCTGACCGAGCAGACCGACCCGCCCGCGCCCGGTTCCGACGACCGCCTGCGCGTGCACCTCGCGCAATCGGAAATCAGCCTCATCCATCGTGACGGCGGCACGCTGCTCGCACCGACCGCCGTTAGCGAAGGGGACGAAATCGTGTTCATGTTCGGCGGGCGCGAACACTTCGTGCGGGTCGTCAAGCTCTACCCGAACAAGTCCGCGACCCTGCTCTTCCGCCGCGGCCGTACCGAGAAGATGCGCATCGATGGGCTGTTGCGGATCATGGAGCAGTCCGAGGTCACCTTCATCCGCAACGGCACGGAGTACCAGGGCAAAAAAGCGGTCAGTCACCTGCGCCGAAAATGGAGGGCCGCGGGGAACCGTATCCAGACCGCGGAGCAGTTCGTCGAGCACCTCGGCTCGCGATCCTCGATAACCGGCGAGGTCTACCGGGTGCGGACAAGAGATGGCCAGACGTTTGATGCCGGGCCTTGGATGCGGGAGCAGCTTGCTCGTTAGCCCATCCGCGCGAACCGCTTTGGGCTTTGAGCTCTGGGCTTTGCGAAGCAACCAGGCCGACCCACTCCGAACCGATAGCGATGGGGCCTCGGTCGTTCTCGGGGCAGTGCTCCGGGTCGATCGAGGGTCCATCCCTCCCAGTGGGCGGGCAGGCTCCCTGGTCGCGGCCCAAAGCTCAAAGCCCATAGCCCAGAGCCATCTGCAACGACGGCTTGTGGACTAGATACTGCGCAGGACCGCTAGCAACTCGGCTTCGCGGTCGAGGGTTAGGCCTGCTTCCAGTTTGCGGCCTCTTGACCAGCCTAGGGTGTCGCGGATGGTTTCGGCGGGTCCGCGAAAGACCATGCCGGCATCGAGTGCGCGCTCGCTGGATCGCGTGCTGAAACCGGGCGACGCCGCGGGCACGCGCATGGGCATGTCCGACCAGAGCTGGACTTCGTGCTCGGCCAGCCACTGCTCGTCGGCCCAGACCATGCGCGCATCGGATGCGCTTACGGATCGGCATAGCTCCGCGAAGACGTCGAATGCGATCTTGTTGCGCGACGGGCCCGACACGTTGAAATGGCCCGTTAGCTGCCCAGTGACCGCACGCACGATCCAGGCGCCCAGATCGCGCACGTCCGTGAACTCAACGCGCATATCGGCGGGCTTCGGCGCGAGCACGTCGCCTCCCTTGCCGATGCGCTGCACCCAGTAGGTGAAGCGGTCGGTGGGATCGCGCGGGCCGACGATCAGGCCCGGGCGAACGATGAGCGCGGACTCGGGAAACGACGCCTCGACCGCCTGCTCGCAGAGCGCCTTGAGCGGTCCGTACGTTTCGCCCGTAATCTCCTCGACCGTCTCGTCGTCGGTGCGCGCGATCTCCGCGTCCTCGTCCTCGCCGGCCGTGTCGTTGTTGGCATAGACCGAGAGGCTCGAAATGAACGTGTAGTGACCGCACGCATCCGCCAGCAGTCGCGCGGACGCGCCCACGATGCGCGGGACGTACCCGCACGTGTCGATCGTCGCGTCGAACCGGCGTCCTTCGAGCGCGCCCAGATCGCCGTCACGGTCGCCCCGCAGTTTTTCGACCTGCGGGTAGAGGTCGGGATTGTGGCGGCCACGGTTGAAGAGCGTCACCTCGTGGCCGGCCTCCAGC
>CBDURV010000573.1:0-3054 GCA_965369495.1 uncultured bacterium | reverse complement strand
AGCGGAAGTGGCTGAAGTTGAACGGGTTGCCCGCACGGAACCCCTCGGCGATCACTAATTCCACCGCCCGCTCGCACTCCCACGCGTTCATCTGGTCGTAGTCGAGCCGAGCGACGCACGGATAGGCGATGGCGGGATCGCGCGAGCGCAACCCGCGCAGGCAAATGCGAGCCTGCTCGTGCGGCTTCAGTGTCGGGAACTTGGCCAGATCCGCCAACGTGATTCCCAGGTCCGGCTCGCCGCAGTCGAGCACCGGCAGGCGCGGTTCGAAGACGACCTGGTCGATGCCGCGCGTGGCGCCCAGCGCCCAGCCAATCGCGAACGCGGCATAGGCTCGTGCACGCGCGCGCTCATGCCGCAACGCCCCGAGCAGCGCCTCCGACACGCCCAGCCGGCCGAGCGCCAGCGCCGCGTGGCTCACGACACCGAGGCGGCGATCCGCGAGTGCCGCAACGAGCGCGGGAGAAGCCAGAACCGCCGCGGGGCCGACGCCACGAATACAGCGCGCCGCCGTCTCGCGTGCCGTCGGACTCTTGTGGCGCAGTGCGGCGACGAGCGGGCCGACGCCGCCGATTCCCGCCGCGCCATACGACTCGAACAGCTTGGGCGCGTAGTGCCAGACCGCCTCGTTGCCACGCTGTACCGCCCAGCCAACCGCCAGCGCGCCCGGCCCACCGATCTGCTCAAGCGCTTCGAACGCGGCGACGCCAATGGTGAAGTTGCGGCTTCCGAGCAAGGGCGCCAACTGCTCCGCTCCCTGCTTCGTGCGGCCGAGCGAGCGGATCGCCGCCGCACGAACGCGCCAGTTGGAGTCTTTCAGGAGATCGAGCAGGACCGGCCCGCTCGAAACGCTCGCCACCGCGATGCGCACGTCGCGCGCCGAGTCCTTGGCCATGGCCGCGGGGCAGCGGGCGCCCAACGCCTGCGCAACGGCGATGCGCAGCAACGGATCGCGATGCGCCGTCAGCGCCAGCAGCGGCTCGTACTGCTTCAACTCACCCAAACGACGCGCCGCGAGAATGCGAGCCTCACGATGCTCGCCCTCCACGATCGCGGTCAGGCGGCGCACGCTGGTCACATGGTGCGCGGCCATCTCGCGCACGACGGGCGAGCGATCACCGAGCGCCTCCGGCATGCCGATGCCAAGACGCCCAAGCCCCCAGACCCCCAATGCGCGCACTCGATCGTCTTTGTGCACCGCCGAGTCACGCAGCACCTCTACAACGTCATCGTTCCGAACGCCGATGCGACCGAGCAGCAACAGCCAGTGGCCGTATTCCGCATCGGACAGGTCGCTGTAGAGCATCTGCAGGATCAACTTCAGCTCCGTTTTCGCTGGCGTCGCGCAGAAGTACGACGCGCGCATGGGACCGTGGTCGAGCACGTCCGAAGTCGCGTCCTCGCCCACCAGTTCAAGCGCGAACGCGGCGTCGCCGGCGACTCCCGGATCATCATGGTCAACCAATGCAGCAATCTGTTTCGCATGCGGCTTGAGCGCGCGATGGCGACGCAACGCCCGCGCACGAACGGCTGGTTTCGAACTCGCCAGACTCTTGAGGATGTCAATCTCGGGGGGCGCGGGGGGCGGATCCGCCCATGTCTCCTCCAGCCACGCCAACGATTCGCCCAATGTCGATTTCTCGTCGATCATCGCGTTGAGGTCGTCGAGGTGATCGCGGCGCAAATCGGCATGGCTCGAAGGATCAATGGACGCCAGCGCCAGGCACGCCTTGAGTCGAATGGCGACGTCCTCGCTCTTGACGAGTTCCCTCAGGCGCGGCAGCGGATCGGCGCGTAGCTGGTCCCTACCGAGCAGCCAGATGGACGCCAGCGCCTCGCGCAGCACCAGCGCGTTTTTGTCGTGCAGGGCAGCCACCACCAGCGGCGATCCGGCGGCGCCGATGCGACGTGCGGTTTCGACCGCCATCAACCGGGCGAGCGGATCGGCCGACTTTGCGATGCGTTCAAGATGCGGAAGCGCAGGCTCGCCGATGGCGGAGAGTGCACGGCCCGCCGCCTGGCGCACGCACCACTCGGGGTCGTCCAGTGCTGCCACAATCGCGTCGATGCCTGCGCCAGCCTTCCCCAACGCCTCGACCGCCGCGAAGCGAACGCCGCGATCGGCGTCGCGCGTGGCCGCCTCGAGTAGCGCGATCGGGTCGTCGCCGGCACGGCAGGGCGCGCAGAGCGCCAGGGCAAGAAGCAGGACGATTCGCACGACCGCATTCTAGAACGCGCCAGCGAGGTATCTTGAACGCTTGGCCATTGACCAGACGGACCCCACTCTCCATTCGGATCTTGCCGACCGCTTCGCCGCGGACGCGCCCAACCGCCCGGCGATCGATGCCATGCTGCAAGGGTACGCGCCGGGTGTTCTGCTCTACGACGGCGAGCACGCGCTGCTGCGCTCCGACTACTCGTTCACATTTCTCAGTGAGGGGGCGCCGCAGTCGTTCCTCGATGCCTCGGTACGCCAGCTATCCCGCGAGAGAAGCATCGCTCTGATCTGGTCGCCGGCCGAGGCCGCGCGGCTGGATTTCCCGCTTCCGCCAAGCGGCATTACGGAGCGCAACGAATATCGGTCGCGACAAGGACCGGTTGAGGGCGAGGGCGCGACACGGATCGATGCGGAGTTGTTCGAGCGCTGCGTCTGGAAAGACGACATCGCGCGCTCCGTGGGCGGCGCGGAGAACTTCCTGCGGGACTGCCACGGCTACTGCGTTCTCGATGGCGACACGATCGCAAGCGAGGCGTACGCGGTCTTTCGCGGCGATGGCGTGTTCGAGATCGGCATCGTGACGCGCCGCTCCCATCGCGGCGGCGGTTTCGCGGGCATCGCCTGCCGCGCCGTCATCGCCGCGTGCGAAGCGGAGGGCATGCGCACCTATTGGAGCTGTAATCGGTCGAACTACGGCTCGAACCGCCTGGCCGAAAAGCTCGGCTTTGCCGATCGGCGCGAGTACCAGTTCCTTGTCTTCTAGCCCGCATAATTCATGAGTCGCGGTTTCTGGCCGGACCAGATCGCCGCAGAGTCTCCGGCACGGCACCTGACGG
>CBDURV010000572.1:0-3059 GCA_965369495.1 uncultured bacterium | reverse complement strand
TGATTCGCACGCGCGCCAAGATGGTCGACAACTGGGTGATCCATGCCACCGCCGTCGAGGCGCTGCGGCGCGATAAGTCCAAGGCGGTCTTGCCGATCTGCATGGAGTTGCTCGACATCGAGGACCGCGCGATTTCCGGCGCGGCGCTGCAGGTGCTGTCCGAACGCACCGGCAAGCGCTTCGGGCGCGATTTCGTCGCGTGGAAGACCTGGTGGAAAACGCGCGAGCTAACCGAATCGCTCGACAAGGCGATCGAGAAGGCCGAAGCAGAAAGCGGGCAGAGTACACCGACCCCGAGGCCCGAAACCAAGACCGTCACGCGCGAGGAGCAGCAGGAGCCGGTGCGCTCCTACTTCTTCGGCATGCCCCTGCGTGGCCGCAAGGTGGTTTTCGTGTTCGATATCAGCGCGTCGATGCGCAAGAAGCTGCCGCTCGCCCTGCAGCAACTCATGCGCTCCATCAAGGCGCTGCCGCCGCGCTCGCGCTTCGAGGTGATCTTCTTCAACGAGTTCGTCTGGCCCTGGCGCGGCCGCCTCAGCCGTGCCGATCCGGTCACCAAGGCGCTGTTGATCGAGAAACTCAAGAACCTCGAAATCAAGTCCTACACCAACCTGTTCGACGCGATCGAGCGCGGCCTGCGCATGGAGCCGGACGAGATCTTCGTGATTTCCGACGGCACGCCCAACCGCGGCCGCAAGAAGTTCACGCGCGATATCCTCAACGAGATCGAGCGGCTCAACCCCAATCGCAAGGTCGCCATCCACTGCGTTTCGGTCGTTCGCACCGTGGACGGCGACGATCACGTCGATCTACTCCGCAAGATCGCCGAAGCAAACCGCGGCCAAT
The DNA here is from genome assembly GCA_965369495.1 of uncultured bacterium. Taxonomy (GTDB): domain Bacteria; phylum Planctomycetota; class PLA2; order PLA2; family PLA2; genus JBCDBY01. The sequence continues at coordinate 2,213 of CBDURV010000572.1, read as the reverse complement.
CGGTGCAGAGAACGCTTTACTAGCCGCGCTGGAACGTCCAGAATCCCGCCATGGACGAAAACTCGGCAGACCTTCAGAAGATCGCCAGCAACTGGAAATTCGTGCGCACGCTCGGCATCGTGCTGATCGTCGGCGGCCTGATCGGCATGCTGGCGCCGCAGTTCCTGACGGTCGCGATCATCAAGGTGCTGGGCCTGTTGCTGCTTATGGGCGGCCTCGCGCAGACGGCCAGCGCGCTCCAGTTGCGTGGCAAACGGGTGATCGCGCCGATCGTCATCTCGGGCCTCCTGATGGTCGGTTGCGGGCTTCTGTTCCTGACCCAAACCACGGCCACCGCCAAGGCGCTCACGCTTATCCTCGGCTCGTTCTTCCTCGTCCAGGGCTTCTTCAAGGTGTCGGGCGCGTTCTACGTGCGGCCCGATCCGATCTGGGTCTGGGTCGCGGTGGAGGGTGTCATCACCTGCCTGCTGGGTGGCCTCGTGTTGAGCGTCTGGAGAGAACCCACGTCGGGCATCCTCGGCCTGCTGGTGGGCATCAACCTCTTCTTCAGCGGCGTCACCGCCATCGGAGTGGCCAACTACCTGCGCCGCATGGCTTCCTAGGCACGCTAAGGTGCACGCATGTCCGAGCTAGTCGAACGCATCGAGCAGATTCTCATCCGTGTCCGCCAGGCACAGGAGAGTCTTTGACCTTCCCAGCAAGGCAGAACGACGCGCGGAACTCGAAAAGCGCATGGAACAGCCCGATTTCTGGAACGACCAGAACTCGGCCCAAAAGATCGTCGAGGAGCTAAAAGCGCTCCGGACCGCCATCGACCCTTGGCAGTCGCTCGAGGCGGACAGCACCAACGCGCAGGAGCTGTGCGAAATGGCCGAGGGCGACGACGACATCGCCGAGGTCACCGGCGAAGTCGAATCGATCGAGGATCGGCTCGGCAAGCTCGAGTTCCAGCTGATGATGTCGGGCGAACACGACGACAAGAACGCCGTCGTCGCGATCAACCCGGGTGCGGGCGGCGCCGAGTCGTGCGACTGGGCGGAGATGCTGCTGCGCATGTACATGCGCTGGGGCGAGCGGCGCGGGTTCGCGGTCGAAATCCTCGAATTGCAGGGCAGCGACGAGGGCGGCATCAAGTCGGCCGTCGTCGCCATTCGCGGCCCGTTCGCCAACGGCTACATGCGCTCCGAGATCGGCGTCCATCGACTCGTGCGCATTTCGCCTTTCGACGCGCAGAGCAGGCGACACACCTCGTTCGCGTCGGTGGACGTTACCCCCGAATTCGACGACGAGATCTCGATCGAGATCGACGAAAAGGACATCAAGATCGAGACCTACCGCGCGGGCGGTGCGGGCGGCCAGCACGTCAACAAGACCGACTCGGCGGTGCGCATGACGCACATGCCGACCGGCGTCGTGGCTGCCTGCCAGAACGAGCGCAGCCAGTTTCGCAACAAGACGATGGCGATGCGCATGTTGAAGGCGAAGCTCTATCGGCTCGAAGAGATGGAGCGCGACGCGGAGCTCAAGAAGCTCTATGGCGAAAAGGGCGAAGTCGCCTTCGGCAGCCAGATCCGCAACTACGTCATGCAGCCCTACCAGATGGTCAAGGACGTACGCACGACCCACGAGACCGGCAATATCCAGGCGGTGCTCGACGGCGATCTCGACGCGTTCATGGAGGCTTACCTCAAGCAAAAGGTGGGAGCCTAGTGCGGTCGGCCTGCCTGCTGCTCCTGCTCGCCGCCGCGGCACCGGCGCAGGACATCGCCGATCTGCGCAAGTTCATCGACTCGTTCCGCAGCGAGCGGGAACGGGCGAAGATCATCTTGGCTCTGCCCGCCCAGGCGCCCCCTTTGCCGCGGCGCGCGTGGCTAACGCTGGAGCAGAGTCACGGAAGCGATCCGCAGATCTATGGAGTCGTATGGATCGACTCGGTGGCCGGAGGCAGGATCCGCGTCGTGCGCATTCAGGCTGGAGGCGACGCGGCGACACAGGGCGCCATCATCACCCGGGCGCAATGGGAGGCGCTCGCGCGCGATCTGCTGCTCATTCGCGACGCCAAACTTGTCCGCAGCGAAGGGGAGCCGCGCAAAGACCGCTGGAAGGGCACGTCGGAGGATGGCCAAGCGCGTCTCGAACTGCTTACGGTCGACGGGCTCACGCTGCTTGCCGACGGACCGGTCGTAACACCCGGCCTGCCTCCGGAAGGCGAA
>CBDURV010000571.1:0-3061 GCA_965369495.1 uncultured bacterium | reverse complement strand
GCGCTCGCCACCGTGACCTTCATGCCCTGCGCCTCGAGCGCCTGCGCCAGCAACGCCTTGCGCTGCTCGCCGGCGAGGAACAGCACGCGCGGCGCGCCCCGCACGGTGATCGTCGTTTCGGCGATGTTGTCGTCCGGCGAGCGGTCGCCGCTGAGCAGCAGTTGCAGGTGGTAGCGGCCGGGCGAGAGCGGGGGCGGCGCGAGCAGCAGTTCGTTCTCGCCCGCCTGCATGGCCCATGCCCGCGCTTCGGTGGGGCGGCCGTCGATGTAGAGCTGTGCCTGCATCGTGGTCGCGCCGGCCGCTTGCGCGAGCGCGCGCAGCGTCGGCACCTGTCCCGGTTCGTCCACCTCCTGCGCACTGAGTTCGCTCAGGCTCACGGCGGGCGGGGCGGGCGGCGTCTGGTCGGGAATGCCGACCGCGGCGATTTCCAGACCGTGCGCGCGCAGCTGCGTCGCGGTTGCCGAAGGGCGACCGCCCGCTTCGTCGCCGACGGTGTCCCGCCCGTCCGTGAGGATCACGAGTCGCGTCGGCCGTTCCGCTCCCGCGTGCGCGGCGGCGAATCGCAACGCCGCGCTGATGTCGGTGGCGGGATCTTCCGCCGAAGCCAGCGCCGCGGCGCTGTCGATCGAGCGCGGGTGGCCGGAGAACGCGACGAGATCGACATCGTCGCCGGCGCCGGCCAGATACGCGCGCGCGCGCTCCACGCCCGCTTCGCCGACGGATGGGGAGACGTCGGCGATCGCGATCACGCGCCCCTTGCGTTCGCCCCGCTCGACGAACGTCGGTTCGCACAGCACGATGAGCAGGCAGGCGACCGCCAGCGTGCGCAGCAGGAGCGAGACGGCGACGGGAGCCTGCTTGCGCTTGCGCAACAGCGGTCCGGCGGCGAGCACGACAATCGCCGGCAGTGCCAGCCAGGCGCGATCCGGCGAAACGAATTCCAAGTCGCGCAAATGGGGGAGCATCGCCGTGATGCGTTCCATCAGCGATTCGGGCGTTCCTTGCGCGAGTAGGTGCATACGTTCAGCGGATCAGGAGCGGCCGTGCCCAGACTGCATTGTCCAGTTCGGTGGAGTCCCTGCGCCCCTTCGGCATCATCGCCTTGGGTACGACAAGAACGCGCAGCGTAAGCGTGCGCGCCTCGCCCAGAACGACGCTGACGCGCTCCGGAGGTTTGCCGCCGCGGATGACAGCGGAACGCCAGACCTCCTTACCGTCCAGTTCGACGGTAAACACGACGCTGCCGGTGCCGCCGCCGCGGCCGTAGCCCGCTCCCAGCACCTCGTCGTCGATGCCGCACAGCGCCTCGAAGCGGGTGAATTCACTCTTGAGCTCCCACGTCAGCGCCGTGGTGGGGCGGACGCCGATGCCCTTGAAGTACCCCCGCCCGGCGAGCGTGATCGCGCGATCGTCGGGGCTGCGGTCCATACGGACGGGACAGACGAAGTCGAGCATGACCCCCTTCGCGGCACCCTCCGGCAGCGGGAAAAACGGTGTTCGCTCGATCCGCTGCGGCGTGCGGTCGGAAAGATGCTCGAAGCGTCCGCCGCGGAATCCGAGCGCGACCAGTTTGGTGGCGGGCGCCTGGATCGCGATGCCCGCCGGCGTCTTGCCGGTGAGCACGCCCTTCGTGATGCTGAACCCCGGCTGGAGTACGAGCGTGCTTCCGTCGTTCATGCGCGCGACGGCCAGCAGCCCCGACTGAGGCGCGCCCGCGCTGTTGTCGATGTACAGGGCGGCGAGATCGTCGTAGGCGATGGTGCGTGCGCCCAGGTCGCCGCGGTCCATCGTTGCGCCGGACTCGCCGAAGGATTCGATCGTGCCGGTGATCTTGGAGCCGTCGAGCCGGTAGGCGGCATCGTTGTCCGGGACGCGCACCAGCCGCGAAGCGCCGGGAATCGTCGCTCCGGCCACGCGCCGCACCTCGAGCAGCTCCTCGATCGGGAGCACGAGCACGTTGTGGCCCGGCGCGAGCGATGCGCACTGCACACGCAAATGGTCGGCGGGGGCGGCCAGAAGGATGCCCCGAATGCGGCTCCCGTCCAGCAGGATCACCTCGAACGGCCGTTTGGAGGCGATGGGCGGCGAAGGAGCGGGCAGCGCGACGGCCTCGACGACCTCCGCGGCGGCGATTTTCTCGACCTTTCCATCCGCCGTCTGCACGGAAAGCTGGCCGCCTTCGATCGAGAGCGAGATGCCCCGAACGGTCTTTTTCGCATCGAGACGGGTCACAACCACGTCGGCCGAGACAGCTGCGGACAAAATGACGGAAATCAGGAAGCCCGGGATCAAGGTTGAGGCGCGCACGGTGCGATTATAGAGGTGTGATCGATCCGCAGGTCGTCTTGCTCGCTGGGCCCGAGATCGCTAGGATTCTCTTGTCCCCCTGCGGAATCAGCGGGGATCTTTGTAATGGTTTGGGCTCCGCGTGCGTTGTTGCGGGGCGAAGGGTTCGATTCGCCGGGACCTTGGGTTCCGGCGGGGCCTCCGTATGGGAAGCTGACTAGAGATCAATGCGGATAGCGTTCGCCGCTCTTACCGATGTCGGGCTAGTCCGGCAAAACAACGAGGACACGTTTCTCGTCGCGGATCTTTCGTCGGGTACCCGCTCGATTCCGCCGCCGGTCTCCGCCGAGGGTTCGACCGATGCGCAGGGGCAGGGCGTCTTGTTCGTCGTGGCCGACGGCATGGGCGGCGCGGCGGCCGGCGAGGTCGCCTCGCTCATGGCGGTCGAGACGGTCCAGGAAGCGGTTTCGGATCTCCAGGACGAGGATTCCCACGACAAGGCGCGTGATCGCGTCGCCCGCGCGGTTGCCGAAGCGAACCGGCGCATCTACGAGTCGTCGCAGTCCAACCCCGAACAGCGCGGCATGGGCACCACGCTGACGGCGGCGCTGCTGCGCCACGGACGCATCCACTTCTTCCAGGTGGGCGACTCGAAGGGCTACATCTTCCGCAGCGACAAGCTCCACAAGATGACCAACGCGCATTCGTTGATCGACACCCTGGTGCAGGACAAGGTCATCTCGGAGGAAGACGCCGAGCAGTTGCAGGGCGGAAA
>CBDURV010000570.1:0-3063 GCA_965369495.1 uncultured bacterium | reverse complement strand
GACATCGCTGGCGCGCCGTCTGTGGGCCTCGCGAAGCGGCGCCGACGCCGCCGTATTCAATTGTTCTACCGCAAGGAGGCGCCGTGACGCGAGGCGCAGCCGCAGCCGGTCGAATCCAGATGGGGTTTTCAAGCAGACCCTAGTATACGTCGGCTTATGAGCGGTCGTGAGTGAATGTCTCGCGATGGGACAACGCCCTGAACAGATCCCTGCCCCACGAACTGCGAGGATTCGTTACGCTCAGGGGCAATGCCGCAGGGTGGATCAACGGGCGACTGGAACGCGACGGGCACGGCCGACGCGACTCCCGATTCGGAGCGTTTGCGCCAGGAATTGCGCGACGCGCCGCGGGAACTCGTGGACTGGGAGGCTTCGTGCCTCAAGAACATCGCCGATCTGCTCGACTCGCTCGACCGCGCGCGCGTGCGCTGGGAGACCCTCGGCGAGGAGCTGAAGGAGACCCAGGATCGTCTCGATCGTGCGCAGGAAGAACGCGACCTGCTGGCGGAATCGCATTCGGACGCGCAGAAGGCGCGCGAGGAATTGCGTTCGGTGCGCCGCGAACTCGAGGAGATCCGGCGCGAGCGTGACGACGTAGCTGCCAACCTGGTCGCCGCGCGCGAGCATCTCGAGCAGCACCTCGAGGCGGGCCAGAGTGCCGCCGCGTCGCGTCACGATGAGCTCGAAACGGCGCGCCAGGAAAACGAGCATCTGCGCGCCGAGTTGGTAGAGCTGCGCCGCAAGGAAGAAGACGCCGCCGACACCGAACGCAACCTGCGCCACACGATGGGCCAGCGCGACCAGGAACTCGCCGACGTGAAAGGTCGCCTCATCGAGGCGGACCTGGCGCTCGAGGACGGACGCGAGAAGCTCGTCGAGTTCCGGCAGCAGGCGAAGGACGCCACGGCGCGGGCCGAGCAACTGGCGGACCGTGCCGAGCGCGTCGAGGAAGCGGAACGCCAGGCGCAGAAGTCGGCCGACAAATTGCGCCGCGGCGAAACGGAACACGAGGACAATCTCGTGCTGCTTTTCGACCTGCGCACGCGGGCGGAGCGACTCGAGGAGAAGCTCGATGACGCCGACGACAAGACGCGCAAGAAGGTTCGCCGCATCATCGCCAAGGTGCATGCCGAACTCGACGCGGCAGGGGCGCCGGCCGATGCCGACACCAGCTACGGTGAGCGCATCCGACAACTCGGCGACCTGCTCCGCGACATCTAGCCGTAGTACGGTAGCAAGCTGGGCACGATGACGATCTGGTACGAGGACCCCGGCTTCTGGAGCGGGACTTCCGAGTTCCTGTTCGACGAGGACCGCTGGAACAGCGCGGACGGCGAGGTGGATGGCGCGATCGCGCTACTCGGCATAGACCCCGGCGCGCATGTGCTGGATCTCTGCTGCGGACCGGGCCGCCATGCGCGCGCCCTGCTCGCGCGCGGGTTCCAGGTCACCGGCGTGGACCTGCAGGGCGCCCACGTTCGTGAAGCGAGGCGGCGCGCACCCGGCATCGAGGGGGTCGAGGCGGACATGCGCGAGTTCCGGCGCGACGCGGCGTTCGATGGCGCGATCAACCTGTTCACATCGTTCGGCTACTTCGAGGACATCGCCGACGACCGGCGCGTGGCGGAGAATCTCCACGCCTCGCTCAAGCCGGGCGCGCGGTGCATCATCGAGACGAAGGGCAAGGAGAACCTCGCGCGCCAGTTCGAGCCGGTTGCCTGCCACGAACTCAAGGACGGCACATTCCTCACGGAGCGGCGGGAGATCCTGGGAGCGTGGGAGCGCTGCCGCTGCACGTTCACGCGGCAGTTGGCGGACGGCACCGTGGACTACCAGTTCGTGACGCGCCTCTACGCGGCCACCGAACTGCGCGCCCTCTTGCAGGACGCGGGCTTCGCGCAGGTTGAGTTCTACGGAAGCCTGGACGGGGCGCCCTACGACCATGAAGCGCAGCGGATGGTTGCCGTCGCGATCAAGTCGTAGGACGCATGCGAACCTACTGAAGCAGCGCGGAGAGCACTTCGCTGATGACGGCGAAGTAGATCAGGCCGTTGCTCTCGAGCACGCGACCCTCTTCGTCGATCACCGAGCGCAGGTACGCGTCCACCAGTTCGGATTCGGGAAGGTCCAGCGAGCGCAGGCCGAGCAGCGCGTAGGCGCTGGTCTGGACATCGCCGCCGACCTGGCCCAGCTCATCCAGTTCCGCCAGCAGCTTGGAGACAAGTTCCTCGCTGCGCGCATTCGCGCCGACCATCTCGAGGGCGTACAGCGCGTGCGCCGCCGAAAGCAGGCCGTAGGTCTCGGCCGGGTCGAGGGGCATCGCCTCCAGCTCGGACGCCATCCACTCGATCTCCTGGCGGGGAGCGTCCATGGCGACCAGCGTGCGTAGCACGAACGCCATGTCCCATCCGGCTAACCCGGAGATGTTCTGGTTCGCGCGGCGCGCACGGATCTCATTGACAAGGCCGTCCGCACGCACGCCGGCGTCACTGCCGTACTCCGCATCAAGCGCGTCCAGGCGCTTCTCCCAGCAGTCCAGGACCGTCTGCCACTCCTCCGCGCCAAGGCCGAGCTGCGACCGGTAGCGCGCCAGGAAGAGGAAGTTCGGCGGCGAGACGTTGCTGTTCTCGTCATCGAGGTGCGCCTGCATCTGCTTCAGCAGGTAGTCCTTCACGAGCGCCAACTCGCGCGGCACGTTCGGCAGCAGGCTGTCGCGGTCGCGCTCAAGCGCATCGAGCAGCCCCAGCGCGGAAACGCCGGTCACGTTCTGGTAGCCGCTGCGCGACTTGTCGAGTTCGGCGGTCGGCTCGAGGCTCCAGTCGTAGGCACCGTTGTCGAGACGCGACGACATGAGGTACTGCGCCGCGGACGCTTCCTCGGCGGTGAGCGGCGCCACACGTGTCCCGTCGCTGTTGCTGTTGCACGCCAGGGTGAACGCGGCGAGAAGCGAGAAGAGGAGGGCATTTCGGGACATGATCGTGTTCTCCTGTCGTGCGATACCGCGACTACCGCGGATCACGACACGAATCGTCCACCGCCGCGCCTACTTCAATATTCCGTCCC
>CBDURV010000569.1:0-3066 GCA_965369495.1 uncultured bacterium | reverse complement strand
CGCCGAACGCGGGGCCGAGAAGCATGCGAAGGTGCTCGTGGGGGTGCAGGTCATTGGCATTCAGCACGATCGCGCCGGGGCCGTCGAGCGAGCGCGGTATCTCGAAACTGCGCACGAACAGGTCGGCGTTCTTCGCCGTGACATGCATGCCCGAGGCCTCGATCAGGTTGTCGTCGAGCTTGATGCGTCCACCGCGGATCGATAGCGGCACGCCCGCGACGTGTGTCGCAAGGACCAGCTCGGTGAACTCGGCGTTGATGCGGGTGGGCGAGTCGGTGTCGGCGCGCGTCACGCTGAGCGCGACGTCGGCGCGCGAGCTCGGATCGAGTGCCAGCGTGCGCAGGAACTTGCCGCCCTCCGGCGCGACCCGCTCGAGAAGGCGGGTGATGGGATCGGTGAAGAGGACGTTCTGGATGCTGCCGGTCAGGTAGAGGCCGCCCTTGTCGTCCAGGTCGCCGCTGATCCAGAGCGAGGCGTCTCCCAGCGTTCCGGAGAGATCGCGAATCTTCACCTGCGCCTGCGAGACGGTCAGGTCGCCCTTGAGGTGCTTGATGGGCAGGCCGACGCCGCGGAACCCCTGCAGGTGCGTGTTGCCCGCCAGTTTCACGTGGATGGAGAGTTCGTCGCCCACGATGTCGAGTTCGCAGCCCACCACGCCGTAGGGGCGCAGTTCATTCCAGATTTCGAGCAGCGGCGAGTCCGCGACCGCGCTGTTCTCGAACGCTTTCACCAGGGAGGGCCCAAGCGGCAGGTCGTCGGTGTAGATCTGCACCGCGCGCTTGCGCGATCCGTCGGGCGCGATGTGGATGCGGCCCGACGCGCCGACGTGGCCGCCTCCCACGATGTTGCCGAAAAGACCGCACAGGTCGACGACGGAGTCCTCCGAACCGGCGGGATCCCGGTCGTACATGACGACGCGGCCGGTGAGCTCGGAGACGCCCAGCGGGAAGGGGTCGAAGAGCGCCGTGCAGCCATCCAGATCGGCCGTGTACGTGGCGATGGGAGTGTTCTCGCCCCATCCGTCCGATTCGATGTGGATGGCCAGACGGCGAATCCAGCCGGTGAGGTTGAAGTCGGTGTAGGGCACGGGAATGCCCGCGCGCAGGAATGCCTCGTCGAGGCGCGCGTCGATCGGCAGGTTGGCGACTTCGATATCGACCGTGGCGTGCGTGGCCGGATTTCCCACGGGGACCGTGTAGAAGGTCGCTTCGGCGCGGACCTTGACCTCCACCTCCTGCGGATCGCCGGGCCGCGCGCCCACGATCGGCCGGTAGCCGCGCGTGTTGACGAGCTCGAAGCGATCGTAGAGGCCGTGCGAATTGACGAGGTTGGACTCGTAGCGAACGATGCCGGTGCCGCGCGACAGCGGGTACTCGAATCCGAGACGGCGGCGCGTCTCCTTGTCGAGGTGGCCGGCGAAGCTCGCGGTCGCGTCGCGGAAGCGGATCTCGAGGGTGTAGTGTTCCGGATGCGCCGGGAGCTTCTGCACCGAGACGTCGATGTCGAACGTGCCCTCCGTGCGGAACGGATCGATCACCTGCTCGATCAGCATCGGCTTGAGCATGCGGCGCATGTCGAACTCGACCGCTTCCATGTTTTCCGCGTGCAGCTTGAACGCGACGCGCGGGAACTCCCAGCCATACGATGCGTCGAGCATCAGGTTGGCGCCGATCGAACCGATCCGGCCCGACGGGCTCACGTACTCCGCCGCGAAATCCTCGATTTCCATCTTCGGCCAACGCACCTTGATCGCGGCGTGGCCCTTGCGGAACTCGAACGGATAGTCGTGGCGTTCGCCGGTGAAGAGGTTTCCGAACCCGCCCTCCACGTTGTGTATGCGACCGTCCACGGTGACTTCGCGCAGTTCCTGCCAGTCGGCCGAGAACACGGCGCGGGCTTTCAGATCCGCGTGGCCGCTGGCGCGCACCGGCGGCATGTGGCCGCGCAACTCCTCGGCGAGCGCGGCGAAATCGTCGCGCTCGAGGCTCAGGTCGGTGAGTTCGACATCGATGGTGATGTCGCCGCCATCGGGGGGACGAGAGAGCTTAACCTCGCCGAATCCGAGGCGTCCGCCCTCGAATTGCGCCGTGATGCTCTGTTCGTCCGGATCGAACTTCGCGTCTACGCAGCGCAGCATCAGGGGCCGCGCGGCGTTGAGGATCTGTGGGAAAGTGTCGCCCGCCCCCGTGGGTCCGAGGTCCTCCAGTATGAGCCAACTGCCGTTCTCGCCGGGCGAGACGACGATGACCGGGGGCGGCGGGCCCTCCCCCTCGCCGTCTCCATCGGGCGGGCGCAGGATGCCGGGCAGGCTGGGCACGCCGCTGTGCGTGGGGTCGCGCCGCAATCGCAGCGTGAGGCCGTGGATGTGGACGCGGCTGACAACCACCTCTCCCGCGAGCAGCTTGGTCTGATCGATCAGGATGTCGATCTTCTCGGCGCGGATCGCATCGCCCGCTCGCGCTCCGCTGCCGTCGTCGGGGTAGGGGATGACAAGATTGTGGATCACCAGGCCGTGCTTGAGCTGGATCTCGACCTGGTCCTCGTCGAGTTCGAAGGGCGCATCGAACATCTTCACGAGCGCCGCCTCGACCTGGTCACGCAGCGTCTCGGGGCTGAGTCGGCTTTGCAGGAAGAGGCCCGTGCCGACGGCGATGCCGAGAATAAGCAGCACGATGCCGCGGCCAAAGGTGATGGAGCGAAGCCTCATGCGCAGTGACTATTATCGACCATCCAGCGGCGGAAGAGAGAGTTTGCGGGGGGGGATCGGGCGCACCCGGCTCACGCGTCGCGGCGGGGCGCCTTCGGTCCCAGCTCGCTCGCCGCGGATTGGGGTCGCCGAACCACGGCGAAACCCCGCTCGGCAGCGCCATTCGGGGCGAGCTCTTCGTCATCCGGGCTGGCGTTCCGAGTGGCGTTCCGGGTGGCATGGTAGACGCGGGCCACGCGCTTGCCCAGACGGGTCAGGATTTCGTAGGGAATCGTGCCGGCGCGCTCCGCCAATTCGAAGGCGCTGATCGTGCGGTCGCCCGAGGTGCCGAGCAGCGTCACCTCGTCGCCCACCGAGAC
>CBDURV010000568.1:0-3066 GCA_965369495.1 uncultured bacterium | reverse complement strand
GTTGCGAACGCTGCCTGCACTCCTGCCCCACCGACGCCTTCGTATCGCCCGGCGTGATCGACGCGCGCCGCTGCATTCCGTATCTGACGATCGAGCAGTGGCAGCCGATCGGCGCCGAATTCAAGATCGCGCCGTGGGCCTTCGGCTGCGATGCGTGCCAAGAGGTCTGCCCCTGGAATAGCCGCGCCAAGGCGAGCGCGGTCGAGGAGTTCGCACCGCGCTCCAGCCAGTTCCCGCCCGACCTGAAGAACTGGGTGGCGATGCGCGGCCCCGAATTCCGCGCGATGTACGCGGACACCGCACTGGCGCGCCCCGGTCGCCGCGGCCTGGCCCGCAACGCGCTCGCGGTCATGCGCGAAACCGGCATCGATGCCGAAACGCTCGAACGCGCCCGCAACGACGCCTCCGCCCTAGTGCGAGATCAAGCCGACCAGTAGCGACAACCGAGCCCCCATACCCCCCCACATGCGAGCAGCCAACCTGGTCGCGACGCAAAGCCCATAACCCAAAGCCCAAAACCGTTCGCGAACGATCAGTATCTGGCGATGGTGCTATCAACTCGCCGCGCCCAGGCTTCCATCCCGCCCGCCATCGACTGGACGTTCTCGAAGCCCTGTATCTCGAGGAACTTCATCGCCTCGAGGGAGCGAATGCCGTGGTGGCAAATGACTACGATCGACGCGTCCTGCGCCGCCGCGGTCTTCTGGAGGCCCAGGAAGAGCGACATCATCGGAATGTGCTCGGCGCCATCCAGCGCGCAAATCGCCAGTTCGTGGTCTTCGCGAACGTCGATCAAATGCACCGCGTCGCCCGCGTCGAGCTTCGACTTGACGTCTTCGGGGGTGATTTCGGACATACGCTCGGGATTGTAGTCCGAGTCGGTACCGATTGACGCGCGGCGTTCCGATTCGCTATTGAGCCGAAGCGCGGCGGCGCGAATAATGGCGCCGTGAGTTCGTCCCAGGCGACATGCTGGACCATGATCCGCGGCGCGGCCGCGGGCGAGGTCGCGGAACGGGAGCGTTTCGCACGGCGGTACATCCCGGTCGTGCGCGCCCATCTCGTGGCGCGCTGGCGCACGTCGCAGCTTCTGCAGGAGGTCGATGACGCCGTTCAGGAGGTTTTCTTCGAGTGCTTCCGGGGCGCGCTCGATCGCGCGGACCCGAGCTACGGCTTCCGCGGACTGCTCTACGGCATCGCGCGCCACGTCGCCCGGCGCCACGAGGAGCGCTTCGGAAACCGGCGCGAGCGATCGCTGCCCGACGCGCTGGCCGCGGACGAGGAGAGCCTCGCGCGAACATTCGACCGCGTCTGGGCGGCGTCGATCCTCGAACAGGCGCGCGAGCGCCTGGCGGAACTCGCCATCGAACCAGACGCACGCCGCCGCATCGAGTTGCTGCGGCTGCGCTTCGAGGAGGGGCTTCCGGTGCGCGACATCGCCGCCCTCTGGGAAGACGATCCGGTACGCATCCACCGCGCGTACGCCCGCGCACGCAAGGAGTTCCGATCCGCCTTGATGGACGTCGTGCGCTACCACCAGCCGGGCACCGACGCGGCCGTCGCCGAGGAGTGCTCGCGCCTGCTCGCCTTTTTTTCCTGATTTCTCGCGCGAAAACCGCGCGTGCCCGGATCCCGGGTCATGGAAAGCAACTCGGAAGAGCTCGATGGCGCCCTTCGGCACGTATTCGGCAAAGGGGGGCCCGGCCGCGACGACAGTATCCTCGCAACCATCGCGGCGCTGACCGGCGCCGTGCCGCGCGTGCTGCTGCGCGACATCCACGACGAAAACACGCCGGTCATCCGGCCGGGCGGCGACAAGAGCGGTTCGGAACGCTACCAGGTGTTGGGCGAGATCGGACGCGGCGGCGTCGGCGTCGTTCTCAAGAGCCGCGACGTCGATCTCGGACGCGACGTCGCGATGAAGGTGCTGCGGAGTGCACACGAAGACAACCCGGAACTGGTCCAACGCTTCGTGGAAGAGGCGCAGATCGGCGGCCAACTCCAGCACCCGGGCATCGTCCCGGTCTACGAATTGGGTCTCAACGCGCACCGCCAGCCCTACTTCACGATGAAGCTGGTCAAGGGGGAGACGCTTTCGGCGCTGCTGAGCAAACGGTCGTCGCCCCGTTCGGAGCGCGGCAAGTTCATCGGCATGTTCGAAAAGGTCTGCCAGACGATCGCCTACGCCCACGCGCGCGGCGTCATTCATCGCGACCTGAAGCCCGCCAACATCATGGTCGGCGCGTTCGGCGAGGTGCAGATCGTCGACTGGGGTTTCGCCAAGATCCTGCGACACGGCGGGGTCGACGATGAGCGGCGCGCGAAGGACCAGACCATCGTGGAGACGGTGCGCTCCGGTTCGGTCGGCTCCCAATCCCACGCGGGATCGGTGATGGGCACGCCCGCCTACATGCCGCCGGAGCAGGCGCTGGGCGAAGTGGACAAGCTCGATGAGCGCGCCGACGGTTTCGCGCTGGGTGCGATTCTCTGCGAGATCCTCACCGGCGCGCCGCCCTACATCGAGGGAGAGAAATCGCTGGTCGTCCAGGCGGCGGAAGCCAACCTCGACTCCGCCCGCGAACGCCTCGACCAAAGCGGCGCCGACATCGACCTGATTCAACTGGCCAAGCGCTGCCTCTCTCCCGCCGCTGCGGTGCGCCCGAAAGACGCCAGCATGATCGCCAAGGCGATCGGCGACTACACGAGCGATGTCGAAGAGCGCGCGCGCCAGGCGGACATGCAACGCGTGCGCGCCGACGAGGAGACGAAGCGGCGCAAGCTGACGGTGGCGCTCGCCGCGACCGTCCTTGCCGCGGTCGTCCTCACCGGCACCGGGCTCTACTGGCTCGACCGTGAACAGCGGCGCAGCCACGCAACAGCCATGGTCCCGGTGCGCGAGGCGCGGGAACGCGTGCTTCTCGCCCAGGGCGAGGCGCTGGGCGATGTCGGCAAGTGGAACGACGTCGAACGCGCCATGGCGGAGTACGCGCGCATTGCCGGGTCGGAACACGCATCGGAGCGGCGGCGCCTCTCCGACGAGATCCGCATCGCGCGCGCCGCGGCGGT
>CBDURV010000567.1:0-3068 GCA_965369495.1 uncultured bacterium | reverse complement strand
GTTCCGCCAGCTACATCCCCGGGCTCATCGCCAGCGTGCTCGCTGATGCAGCGCGCCATGCCTGCGCCGACCGCGTTCATGAGGGTGGCAATGCCACGGCCGGGGCCGAGGATCACGCCGCACAGCATCGCGCGGAGCGTCGGCTTGTCGGGGCAGTTGGCCAGCTCCGTGAATCCGGCGGCGTCGAAAAGCTCGCCATCGACGCAGCCGCCGCGCAGCTCGACCTGCTTCTTCTGGGCCGCCGCGACGAGCGTCTTGGCGATGCCGATGAAGTCGGTCTCTTCGGTGCTGTTGGCCACGGCGATCGCCGTCTGGCCGACAAAGAGGTCGGCAAGCGGCTTGCGCGCCTCGTCGAGGGCGTGACGGGAGGTGCGGTTGTGGATGACCCGCAACTGCGCGCCCTGCGAGCGCAGGGTCGTGCGCAGGTTGACGGTCGTCTCCGCGTCCATGGGCAGCATGCCCATGACGAGCAGATTCGGGGAACGGTCGAGATCGATTTTCACCGCCTCGGCCATCATGTACTTGAGTTCTTTGCTCATCCCAAACTCCCCTACGCTACCGTCAGCGCGATCCCGGGGCTCATCGTGCCGGACAGATGAGCGCCGAGGATGAAGTTGCCCTTGGCCGCCGTCGGCTTCAGGGAGATGACGTGCTCGATGAACGCCTCGACGTTGTCCTTGAGCTTGTCGGTGTCGAAGCTCCGACGACCCATGACGGCGTGGAGGTTGCCGCCCGCGTCGTTGCGGAACTCGATCTTGCCGGCCTTGAACTCCTTGACCGCCTTGCCGATGGTCTCGATCACCGTGCCGGCCTTGGGCGAGGGCATCTTGCCCTGCGGGCCGAGCACGCGACCGAGCTTGCCGACGATGCGCATCATGCTCGGGTGAGCGATGGCAACGTCGAAGTCCATCCAGCCGCCCTGGATCTTTTCGGCGAGGTCCTCGCCGCCGACGATGTCGGCGCCGTTGGCCTTCGCCTCTTCCGCCGCATCGCCCTCGGCGAAGACGGCCACGACGACATCCTTGCCGATACCGTGCGGCAGCGAGAATGCGCCGCGCACGATCTGGTCGGACTTGCGCGGATCAATGCCGAGGCGAACGCAGACGGTGACCGTCTCGTCGAACTTCGGCGCGGGGAGGCCCTGCAGCAGCTGGATCGCGTCGGGCAGCTGATACCGCCGTCCGTGTTCCACCTGCGCGGCAGCCTGAGCGTAGCGCTTGCTTCGTTTCTTCATATCTCCTCCGTGGTTCGAACGGCGCAGACACGCTGCGCCTCCCACGAACTTTTTCGGACTAGTCCTTCACCTCGATGCCGCAGCTACGCGCCGTACCCATGATGATGCGGGTGGCGGCTTCGATGCTCGCGGCATTGAGGTCTTCCATCTTGGTTTCCGCGATCTCGCGGCACTGCGCCTCGGTGACGGAGCCGGCGACTTCGCGACCCGGCTCCTTCGAGCCGCTGTCGAGACCGGCCGCCATCTTCACCAGCACGGCCGCCGGGGGCGACTTGGTGATGAAGGTGAAGCTGCGGTCGCTGAAGACCGAGATTTCCACGGGAATGACGAGGCCCTGGCGATCGGCGGTGAGCGAGTTGAACTGCTGGACGAACTGTCCGATGTTCACGCCATGCTGACCGAGCGCGGGACCGACCGGGGGTGCCGGGGTCGCCTGCCCGCCGGGGCACTGCAACTTGATTTTGGCGGTGAGTTCCTTGGCCATTGTATTTCTCTTCAGCTAGGGAAGGCCTAAATGGCCTCCACCTGCCAGTAGCCGAGTTCCACCGGCGTGGGCCGATTGAACACGTTGATAATCACCTTGACCGCGCCCTTCTTGGCATCGACCTCCGTGATGACCCCGTCGTAGTTCTCGAAGGGTCCTTCGCGGATCTTGACCGCGTCGCCCTCGCTGAACTCGATCTTGAGCTTGGGCTTGTCGGTTTCCTTTGTGACTTGTCCGAGCAGACGATCGACCTCTTCGGGCGACATCGGCTCGGGCTTGCCATGGCTGCCGATGAAGTCCCCCACTCCGGGGGTCTCACGGATCACGATGCGGCTGTCCTCATCCAGCACCAACTCCACCAGCACGTAGCCGGGGTAGAGCTTGCGCTTGACGGTGCGACGCTTGCCGCCCCGCATCTCCGTGACGGTTTCGATCGGCACCAGGATGCGCGGGATCTTCTCTTCGAGAGCCTTCGCCTTGACGCGCGCCTCGAGTTGACGACGTACGCGATCCTCGTGGCCGGAAGCCACGCGGAGAACGAACCAGTTGAGTCCGGTTTCGGCTTCTGCGTTCATGTCGGAAGATGAAGCGTTCATGTCAGAAGATGAGGCTGAATAGACGGTTGAAAAGAAGATCGAACGAGAAGAGCGCCGCCGTCAGCAGCACGCTGACAAGAATCACGACGCCCGTCGCGTTGATGGACTCGTCCCTGGTCGGCCAGGAGACCTTGCGGAGCTCCTGTTCCGTCTCGATCAGCGCGTCCACGGTGGACTTCTTGGTGAGCACCCGGCGCACCAGCCAGAGCCCCGCGACGAAGATCGCGATGCAGAGCACGAACTTCCACGAGAACTTGGTGCCGAAGAACGGCAGGTCCTCGAAGAGTTCGACGCCCGGGATCAGCGACGTGTCGGTCAGCGGGTCCTGAATCCACGTATAGAGCTCGGCACAACCCAGCGCAAGGGCGATCAAGATCGCCACCCAGGCCGTGAGTCGTGCCAGGCTTCCCTGGCCTGCCTTGTAGGTATCCATGTGGAACGTCGATCCGTTTCGGGTTCGGGTTACTCGTCTATCGGTCTCGAAAAATCAGGCGGGAAATCACATCTCCCGGAGAGGCGATTCGCCCCTCCGGGAGGAGTTACGGGTGGCACGGGCGGAAGGACTCGAACCCTCAACCTGCTGATTTGGAATCAGCTGCTCTACCAATTGAGCTACACCCGTATGTGATTCCCGTCTATTTGATTGTTTTCTGCCTGCGGCCTGCTACTCGATCACCTTCGTAACGACGCCGGCACCGATGGTGCGGCCGCCTTCACGAATCGCGAAGCGAACTTCCTCTTCCATCGCGATCGG
>CBDURV010000566.1:0-3069 GCA_965369495.1 uncultured bacterium | reverse complement strand
CGCATTCCTGCCACCGGAATCTCAGATATTTTTGGGTCCGCACCACTTAGTACCGTTCCCGTACTGCTGAGTTCGGCTGCTCCCCCACGGACCTGAGGAATTCCCCACTCCGCCGGGGGGAGGAATCCCCGAGTATCGGCTTAGGGCTTAGGGCTTTGAGCTTTGAGCTTTGCGCCGCTACCAAGCCATCCCCTTGGCGACGTTCCGCCGCTGGGCCTCGGAAGCTCAGGGGCAGGCCACGAGAGCGATCGAGGCCCCACCGCGTCCGGTGCCGCAGGCGGGCTCACTGGTTGATGCGCAAAGCCCACAGCCCAGAGCTCAAAGCCCCTACCCGCCCTTGCTGAACTTGATCCAATCCTTCTCGAGCTGCTCGATGTCGATGCCCTTGAAGGCCTCATCGACCGCGGCGTCCAGGCCGCCTCGCACGCCTCGGAACTGGGAACCGGCCACGCTCTTGGTCTCGCCGCGCCGTTTCGGCTTGGTGCTGTCGCTCCCATTGGGCAGATCGCCCGCACCCGCCAAGGGGTGCTCGCCGGGGAACGGCTTTTCCAGGCCCGGGGGACGCGGAAGCGTGGGAGCGGCGGCTTCCAGCTCGGGCTCCTCCTCCGGAGGGGCAACCGGGGGCCGATTGAGCCCCTCGAGGCCCTTTTCCTTCACGCTCTTGACGTTGCGCTTGATGGCCGCGAAGTACCTGTCGAGCAGCCCCCAATACTGCTTGTAGCGCTTGATCTTGCGCCGCTCAACCTCGCGCAGGAAGTAGACCAGCGACCAGCCCTGCGCGTAGCAGAGACCCGCATTGGCGTAGTACTGGCCTTGGGTGTACTTCAGGAACTCCTTGAGCGGCACGTAGCTCTTCTGGCCGATCGCGTTCGAGATAATGCCGGTGCGCCAGCGGAAGACATCCGCGACGAACTTCTTGCCTCGGTAGTTGTGGCCCGCGTAGTAGTCGCCGTGGCCCTCGTTGAACCAGCTATGGGGCGCCACTTGCCCGACCGCGTAGTGGATGTACTGGTGGAAGGCCTCGTGGTAGAGCACGCGCAGCGAGTCCTTCTTGTTGGACTTGTCCTGGTAGAAGACCAGCTCCTCGTCCCGCGGCGACCAGTAGCCGGCCGAACCGCCGGGACCGCCGTAGCGGTGGTATTCCGCCCGGTCCTTGCAGACGCGCACCACCGAGACCGCCTTCAATTCCGTCGTCGGCGGGAACATCGGCATGTAGATCTGCCTGCGAATCGCCTCGATGTGCTTGGCGATCTTCTTGATCAGGGGCCGCTTGACGTCCTCGTTGTAGACGAGCAGGTAGTTCTCGGTATCGAGCGCCTTCCACCCGGGAATCAGCTTGTTCTTGCGGGCGTTGCGCCACGCCTCCGGCTTTTTCGTCGAATCGACAAAGATGTCGGCGTCACTGGTGCCGCCCTCTTCGTCTTCGTCCTCCTCATCGTCGGGATCGAGGATCTTGAAGCGCTTGATGGAGAGCTTCATGCCGCTCAACATCTTTTCGAGGTCGCCGCTGAGGCAGACGTAGAGCACGCCGAAGGACGAATCGCTCTCCTCGACCGTGTCAATCTGCGCCGCCACGAAGACAGTTCGCCGCGCCTCGTAGCGCTTCTTCATGCGCTTGTCGAGGCCGCGCGGCAGGCCCTCCTTGTAGATCCGGAAGTGCGCCTTGTATTTCTTGCTGCGCATCTTGAACTCGGGCTGGTCCTCGACGATGTGGCTCTTGTCCACACGCCAGCGCCTTTCGATGTGCTGCCAGACGTCGCGCGCCTGGCCGCGCAGCAGCGCGCCGTAGCCGG
The DNA here is from genome assembly GCA_965369495.1 of uncultured bacterium. Taxonomy (GTDB): domain Bacteria; phylum Planctomycetota; class PLA2; order PLA2; family PLA2; genus JBCDBY01. The sequence goes on along the minus strand of CBDURV010000566.1, from coordinate 1,276 downwards.
GAATGCCGCGCTTGAGCGCATCGCGCGGGCTGGCGGCGTTTTCCGCCTTGGCCTTGAGGAAACGGACCACCTGCAGTTCGCCGGCGCCCTTCGTGCTCGACCATTTTCCGACGATCGAGACCTCCTGGAACTTGGTCGGCACCTGGTCCCACTTGACCGGCGGGTAGATCTGGAAGCCGTTCGTCTCGTCCTTGTAGCGCCGGCCGAGGCGCAGCGAAGCGGCCTCCAGCGGGGCAAGCAGACAGACGAGCAGGGAGAGGACGAGGATTCGTGTCTTCATGGATGGCCGTCAACGCTAGATACGCACGCGGGTCGTCCGGGCGTGGTTTCCTTCGTGGTTTCATCGGGATTTTACCCCTCGCCAACGAGAGCGCGCTGCAACGACGGTGGCCCGGCGCCCCGTTTTCGCGCATAATCCAATGCAAGGCGGGTGGTAAATGCGCGGGGATGACAGCACTGCCTCTTGGTTCAGCCCGGAAGAGCTGAGCAGCTACGCGGAATTTCTGACCGGGAATTCGGCGCGGGACCAGCGCAACTTCATGACGCTGCTCAAGATGATCGGCGAGGTCCTCACCCAGCCCGACTACCGCTCGCTGCTCCACCGCATGGTCTCGTCGATCATCCACATCTCGGAATCGGAGCGCGGGATCCTGCTGCTCAAGCGCGGCGACCAGCAGGTGATTCGCGTCGCCATCGACGCCGACGGCAACGATCTCGGGCGCAAGCCGCCGCTGGCGTGGAGCGTGATCGAGACGGTGGTGCGCGAGGGCAAGCCGATCATCGACCGCGTGGACGCTTCGCACGAGGTGCTCTCGCTCAGCCACTCGGTCGCGGCCATGCGGCTGCGCCAGCTCATGTGCGCGCCGCTGCGCGCGGGCGGCGAAGTCATGGGCGTGATCTACGTCGACTCGCGACTGATCGGACCGCCCCACACGTCCGAGGATCTGCTGCTCTTCAATGCGCAGGCGGGGCTGCTGGCGATGGCGGTGCAAAACCACAAGCTCTTTCGCGAGACGCTGGCCGCGCGCGAGATGCGGCATCAGCTCATGACCGCGCGCCAGATCCAGGCGGGGCTGCTGCCGGAATCGCCGATGCAGCACGCCGGCATCGAACTGGCCGGCATTTGCGAGCCGTCGGACCTCGTCGGCGGCGACTACTTCGACTTCATTCGCATCGACACGAGCCGCTGCGCGCTGGTCGTCGGCGATGTGTCGGGCCACGGCATCGGGCCCGCGCTCATCATGGCCAACGTGCGCGCGCATCTGCGCTCGCTGCT
>CBDURV010000565.1:0-3086 GCA_965369495.1 uncultured bacterium | reverse complement strand
CCCCGCGACCGACGTGCTGGCCGCCGACCGCTATCTCTATCTGTCGCTCTTCGGCTTGGCTATCGCCGGTGGCTGGATCGCAACGCGCGGTCCACGCTACGCCGTCGCGACCGCCGCCGTCTGTGCGCTCTATCTCGGCCTTTCCATCATGGGCTCGGCGCGCTTCGTTTCCGACGAGGTGCTCTGGTCCGACACGATCGAGTCGCGCTCCGAGTCGGCCATCGCGCACCTCAACCGCGGCGTCGGCCGAACGACCCGGGCGATCCTTGCGATTCCCACGGACGGAGAGCTGCTGAAGGCAGGCATCGATGATCTGAAGCGCGGCGTCGAGTTGGCGCAACGCACGGAGATCCGCGCCAAGGGAAGCCTGGCGCTCGTCGAACCGCTGCGTCTCGTGGGAGACGAGGGCGGAGCGCTGCGCCGTGTCGATGACGCGCTGGAACTCGTGTCGGGCATCGACACCGCCGCCGAGCGCCGCTTCCGCGGGCAGGCGCTGTTCGCGCGTGGCTCCGTCGAGAAGTCGCTGGGCAACTTCACGGACGCGGCCGACGACTTCAGCTTCGCGGCGAGCCTGGTTCCCTCCTACAACGCGCACTACGAGGCGGGCGTCTGCTACAGCCTCTCCAACCAGTTCGATGACGCGCGCGAAGCGCTGCGCGCCGCGGCGGAACGGGATCGCCGGGCGGTGGCGCCGTGGATCGCTCTCGGCAACCTGGAGGCGCGCACGCGCAATCCCGAGGCGGCCAAGGCGGCGCTCGAGGAGGCTTCCGCGCGCGACGCAGCCAGCGCCGACGTGGCCGAAGCGTGGGCGGAGTTCTGGCTGGGAGGCGAGCGCCCCAACTGGCAGAAGGCGAAACGCGAACTGGAACGCATCAATCGACGCGACAGCCGACGCAAGCAACTCACCGCCCGCATCGACGCGCGCCGCGCCCTCTACCTGTTCCGCCGTGGCGACACGCCCGCGGCGGTGCAGGCGGCCGATGACGCGCGCGATGCCGGCGTGCGCATGCCGCGCACGCTCTACGAACTGGGCGAGGTCTACATGGCGGCGGGTCGCTACGACGCGGCCGTCCACTGCTTCCGCAGCGCGGCCGGCGTACTCGAGGATCGCACCGCATGGCGCGAGGCGGTGGCGCGCGCGCAGGCGCTCAAGGCCTACGCACTCGTGGTCGCGGGTGACAAGAAGGGCGCCCTGCGCGCCTTCGAGGCGGCGCTCGGCGTCAGCCCGCGTCTCATCGAGGCGGGCATGGCGCCCTTGCGCGGCGAAATCGAGATGCTCTCCAAAAACGCGAACCCCGACGTGCGCCTGATGGCCGTTGCCGCCGTGGCGGGCGATCGCGGCGAGGGGCGTCGTGCCGCCGATCGGCTGTTTGCGTCGGATCCGACTGGCGAGGACCTGCTGCTCGGCCTGCGCATGCGCGCGTTGCTGCGCGTGTTTGTTTCGCAGGAGTTCGAGGGCGCCGAAGACGATCTGGCCGAGGTGCTCGTGCAGCGGCCGGGCGACAAGTGGGCGCGCTACCGGTTGGCGCAGGCGAAGATGCGCAACGGGATTGGCTGGGTCCGTACCGCCGAGGCGATCCAGAGCCCGGCCCGCAAACGGCAGGGGCGCGCGCTGGTCCTCGAATCGACGGGCATGCTCAACGAGCTGCTCAAGGAGTTTCCCAAGTTCGTGGAGGCGCGGCTGCTGCTGGGCGAGGCGTGGTTCTCGCTCGACGACGTGGTGGGCGCGAAGAAGAACTACCAGCAGGTGCGCGAGCTGGCGCCTCGCATGAAGGAGGTCTATCTCCGCGAAGCGATCGTGCATCGACTCGTCTACGTCAAGGGTGGTTCGCCCGAGAACATCCACGCGGGCATCAAGATTCTCGAGGAGTGCCTGTCGCTCGATCCCAACTACTTCGACGCGCTGTTCGAGTTGGGCAACATGTACCACCTCATCTACGACCGCCCGGCAAGCGGCAACGCCACCAGTCGCCGCAGCGCTTTCGTGCAGTCCATCGCCGCCTACCGGCGCGCCATGGCGGTCAACGAACGGGCGCGCGAGCCGCGCGAGGAGTGGGCGCGCATCGTCTTGAAGGCGGCACGCGAGGCGATCCAGCAGGACAGCCTCAAGGTCGCGCACCAGCTGCTCGAGACGGTGGCGCTCGACGCCGCGGATATCGCGGAACTCTACAAGGAGCGGGTGCGCCTCAACATGCACCCCAACTTCGGGAGGCGTACCGGTGTCGCGACGACGGAGGCCTACAAGCAGGCGTACGAAGCGCTGCAGCACCTCGAACAACTCGCGCCCGAGGATTCCGAGCTGCCGCAGCTGCGCGCGCTCTACCAGCGCCGGTTGGCATCCACCTACCTGATCACCGGCATGCAGTGGTCGGCGCGCGCGAAAAAAGCGCGGGACGCGGCCCTGCTCACCGACGACCCCGAGGAACGCGCCACCGCCGAAGAACTCGCCAAGAAGTTCTCCGCGTCGCGCGACCAGGCGCAGCGCCTCATGATCGAAGCGCTGCGTGCGGCGGTCGAGGCGTCGCCGGAGGATCCCGAAAACGCATGGGCGATCGAACGGCTGCGCGAACTCGCGCCCGAATTCGTCGAACTGGACCGGGAGCGGGCCAGGAAGTCCTTCGACAAATCGATGGTCCTGTTCAAGCAGCGCAAGTTCGAGGAGGCGGTGCCCGGCTTCCGGTTGGCCCACCGCCTCTTCCAGGACGAGACGCATCTGCACTTCTGGTACGCATTGGCGCTGGCGCGCTCGGCCCAGCTCAACGAGGGCAAGACGGAATTGGCGCTCATCGCCAACGGGCCCGAGAGCGGCGAATTCCCCGAGGCGATGCTGGAGCTGGGCCTGATCGGCCTCGTGCAGGGAAGCCCGGTCGCGGCAAAGGCGTGGTTCACGCGCTACATCGCCGCGATGAAAGAGGCCGGGCGCGGTACGGATCCCGGCGTCGCGCAGGCGCGCAAGCATCTCGCCCGACTCGAATCCGAGGGCGACGACGGATCCAAATAGATCGTTCGGGAACCAGAGCCGCTCCGTTCACGTTCTTGATGGGACCGATCCCCCGCACCACGAACCCGAGTACTACAAAGCATGA
>CBDURV010000564.1:0-3093 GCA_965369495.1 uncultured bacterium | reverse complement strand
CACTACCGGAAGAACTGCTCCCGATGCGCCCGCGCCTCATGAATTATGCGGGCTAACAGAGTTCGGGGTGCGTCTTCTGCGTTCGCGCACGGTCTGGCTGATCGCCGGCACGCTGTGCGTGTTCGCGTTGGGCAACCTCGCACGGCGCGGCCTCGCGCGCGATCCGCGCTTCTTGGCCAAGCCCGTTTTCGCCGGCGCACGCGTACCCGCCTGGTCGGGACGCGAAGTGCTCGACCCGGTACTGCTGCGCCTGGAGGAGATGGGGTCGATCAGTCTGCTCGACCTCGATTTCGAGCAGCGTGTGCGCGCCACCGTCGCTGGCGCCCCGCATGTCGCCGCCGTCACGAAGGTGCGCCGCCTCTGGCCGAACCGTTATGCGATCGACCTCGTCTTCCATCGGCCGGTCGCGGTCGTGGAACGCGACGGCGTGCGCTACCCGGTGACGCATGACGGCGTCGTGCTACCGGCGGAACCTTACGCGCACGCCGCCGCGCGCCTCTTCCCGATTCGCGGCATTTTCGGCCCCATGCCGCCGGTTGGCGAACGCTGGCGCAATCGGGCGTTGCACGCGGGCATCGCCACGCTGCGCCAGATCTCTCCCTATCTGAACGAACTGCGCCCGCTGCGCATTGTCGCCATCGACGTCTCCCAAGCGCACGATGCACGCCTCGGCGTGGTGCTGCGGACGGCGCACGGCATTCCCATTCGCTGGGGGCGTCCGCTCGCGACGGTGGGTGAGAACAGCGTGGGACAGAAGATTCGCTTCCTGCGCGCCGCGATGGCCGACATCAAGCGACTCGAGGGATACGAGATCGATCCGCGTTGGGATGACCCCTACGTGCGAAGATCCAACGAGTCCTGAACGACTCCGCTTCGACTCTCCCCCTTCCGCGCACCGCCGCTCTCGCCGCGGTCCTGCTGCTCGCCCTGCAGGGTGCTGCGCTGCTGTGGACTCCTTTGGTTCCCGCACCCGGCCCGCTCGTGCTCTGCACACAGTTGGCGCTGCTGCATCTCGCGCTGCTGGCACCCGCCCTCGGCCGCTTCGATGCGCGCTGGAGCATCGGCCTGTTGCTGCTCGCCCTGCCCGCCCTGGCGCTCGTCAGCTACGGTCGCAGTGGTGGTGCGCTGCTCTGGTGCGGCGCCGTCGTCGCATCCGCCGCGGCATCCGGCGCGGCGGCGCAGTCACTGCCCGCGGGGCGCCGGATCTATCTGGCGAGCATCACGCTGCTGCTGGCGCTGCCGTTCGCGCTCGCCTATCTGTGCGAAGAGTTCGGCAACCCCGCCGCCGCGACCGTGGTGCGCGCCTGGTCGCCGTGGGCGGGTGCCAGCCTCGCCGCCTGCGATGCCGCTCCGCCCAACGCCGCGCTGCTGCTGCTCTGGGCGTGGCCGGTTGGAGCCCTTACCTGGAGAACACGGACGTGGAGGCGAGGGCGATGAGATTGCTCGCGCTACTCCTGTTGGCGCTGCCGTTGGCCGCGCAAACCCCTGAAGCGCCGCTCGGCACCTATGCGCGCGTGGGCGTGCCGGTGCTGCTCAAGGTCGATGGCGCCGTGACGATTGCCGGCTGGCATTGGGATCGCGCGCTCGTCTATCCCACGCAACTGCCCGCCACGGTCGAAGGCGTCGGGGGGGGGCTCGAAATACGAAAGGTGCGCGACGACCAGTTGTTGGTCGGAGTCGTCGGGCCGATTCCGCTGCCCAACGAGCACGGCGTGCTCTCGGTGGCCATCGCCGTCGACAAGGCGACCCCTTGGCGCGCGCTCGACAGCTTCGATCGCATCATCTGGACCGGGGCGTCCGCGATCACGCCCGGCGTGCGCACCGTGCTGCTCGACTGGGTGCGCATGGGGGGCGACCTCGTCATCGCGCCACGTCACTGGCCCGACCCGCCCACCGATCTCGGACTGGGGCGTGTGCACCTCGTGCGCGACATCACGCGGGCGCCGCCGCCCCGCGCGCACCCGGTGCCGCGCATCGGCAACATCGCGCCGGAGGTTTACGACGCGGGGCCGGGCGGTGGCCAGGGAGCGCCCGCGCTGCGTGAAGCGCGGCTGATCTTTGGGGCCATCACGGTGGTTTGCCTGCTCTTGATTGTGGGGGCTGCGGGGGGCTGGCTCTCCCGCAAGCTGCTGCTTCGATCGGGGCTGTTTGTCGTGGTCTTGGGGGGCGCCCTGGGCGCGTGGCGCACGCACGCGGCCTATGACCCGTTCTCGGAGGCGACGATGCGCGTGATCTATCGCCCGGCTGGCGAAAGCGAGTTCGCACGGGTGCGGACCTTCCGCCTATTCAAGGCGGTGGGGCCGGGCGCGGAAATGCCGCTGCCCCCTGGAACCCCCTTTTTCTATCTCCGCGCGGGCGAGCCGTGGTGGGGCAAGGACGGCCTTATGCAGGTGCCGGAGGGGGTACAGCGTGGATTTTTCGTCGATAGCCTGGAGCGTGGGCTGGAAGCGCGGGAGGGTGGCGAGAAAGTTCCGCGGCGATTGCGCACGCGGGTGAGCCCGGCCGGGACGAAAACGCGCTGCTGGGGCGAGAATGGCGCCTTCCGGCCCGCGGGCGGCGAGGCGCAGCCGTTCTTGTCGATCGAGGTCGTCGCCGTACGTTGACAGTTCCCCGATTCGCACCTACATTTTGTGGCTTCCCATGAAGACCCCGATGGCAAAGCAAGGGGAGATCCAGCCCGTCTGGCATCTCGTCGACGCATCTCAGGAAATCCTCGGTCGCGCAGCGGTTGAAATCGCTCGGCGCCTGCAGGGTAAGCACCGTCCTACCTGGACCCCCAACTGCGATACCGGCGATTTCGTCGTCGTGATCAACGCTGAGAAGATCAGGGTTACCGGCAAGAAGGAAGAGCAGAAGATTTACGACTGGTACTCGGGTTATCCCGGCGGTCGGAAGACGCGCACGCTCAACAAGATGCGTGAGCAGCGGCCGGAGGCGGTTGTGCGCCTCGCCGTGCGTCGCATGCTGCCCAAGAGCCGTCTTGGACGGCAGATGCTCAAGAAGCTCAAGGTCTACGCGGGCACTGAGCACCCGCACACCGCACAGAACCCCGAGCCCTTGGCGCTCGGTACCGCAGCTCGCGGGAGGAACGCC
>CBDURV010000563.1:0-3095 GCA_965369495.1 uncultured bacterium | reverse complement strand
ATCCGGCGCATTCCCATAAGCATATACGCAAAAAAGAGCGCGACCCCGGATCGCTCCGAAGCCGCACTCATTACGCAGCTACTGGCCAAGCGACAGGCTGCGCCCATCGCTCGATGCCCTTCAGGCCTTGGACTGGGAGGCAATCCCCCTCAGCGCCAACGCCGTCAGGTGTTGGGCCAGAATTAAAGGTCCACCGGGCGGACGGTGCTGCGCTTGTTGCCCTGGCAGCGCGTGATCGCGCCGTCGAGCGTCTCGTGGATGGAGTCACTGAGCGCCTGGATGAGCTCGCCTGAGCACTTCATGCCATTCGCCTTGATGTAACCCTTCACCTTGCTTCCGACGCAAAGCGTCTCGCGCGCGCTGCTCTTCTTGGCGGCCTTTTTCTTAGCCTTCTTCTTGGTCTTTTTCTTTGCGGCCATGGCTGGCAACCTCCGAATTGAAACTGAGTTTCTGTCGATCGATCAACTCTCGAACATGCCGGGAACGAACCCGACAGCGCGATTTTGTAGCATCGCGCAACGACTCCCAGAAGCTTCGAAACGACGATTGGAGTCGTTTCTGGCCATTTTTTTGGCGATCCGCGATTACGCGTACGTGGTCGGATCGACAACACCCGCCGCTACGAATCCGTCGCGGCGCAGTCGGCACGCATCGCAGCGACCGCAAGCACGCCCCTTCGCGGTTGCCGCGTAGCACGACACGCTGCGTTCGAAGGGCACTCCCAGCGCAACGCCGCGCGCGACGATTTCCGCTTTCGAGAACTCGAGGATCGGGGCGAGAATTCGCGGCGCATGGCCCTCTACGCCCACTTTCGTGGCAACTTCGGCCAGTTTTCCGAACGCGTCGAGGAACGCGGGACGGCAGTCCGGATAGCCGGAATAGTCGATGCGGTTTGCTCCGATCACGATGCCCACCGCACCCCGGGCCTCCGCCAGGCCGAGCGCGAGAGAGAGCAGCACCGTGTTGCGCGCGGGCACGTAGGTCACGGGAATCTCATTGCCCCCGCCGGCGGTAGGCACGTCGATTTCGTCCGTCAACGCGGACCCGCCAATGGCCCGCAAATCGACGGAGACCACGACATGCTCCTCCGCTTCGAGCCATTCGGACAGGTCGCGGGCGGCAGAAAGCTCGGCCCGGTGGCGCTGACCGTAGTCCACGGCCAGCGTGATGAGCCGATTGCCTTCCGCGCGCACCAGGGCGGCCGCGACAAGCGAATCCATTCCGCCGCTCAATAGTGCTACGGCGGAGGGTGCGGTCATTCGAGCGACTCCCGCACGCTCCGCACTTCCTCTCGCAGCGCAAGCGCCGTGGAGCGCTGCTTCGAGTGCTTGCGACGCCGCAACTCGTAGAAGTCGTGGAACGGGGCAAAGGCGTCAACCACCGCGGCGGCCGCTCGGTCCGCCTCCGTCCCGATCGCGTCGCGCACCGCCTCGAGAACCGCGTCGCGCGTCGCGCGCACGCCCGCCTCGAAGCCTTCGATCGCTTTCTGGCGTCGCGCAGGGAGCATGAAGAACCCGCCCGCGGCGGCCGCGACCGCAAGCAGCACGCCGACCACGCCGGCAACCGTCACGCCCAGTGCCGCAACCACCGCCGCTCCGACACCGACGGCCGCCGCCTCGGTGCCCAGCAGGCGCCCGAGACTGCGTGACGCAAGCTGGCGGATGCGCTGGCACTCGCCCTCCACGCTCCATCCGTCGAGTCCGCGACGCGCGTCGGCGACGAGGCGTTCCAGGGTCTCGTCGCGCGTCTGCTCGAACTTGGGGCCGACACCCGAAAGGATCTCGTTCTGGTAGCGCTCGACCGGGACCGTCTTATGGAAATGCGCCAGCGCGCGCTCCCAGAGCGCATGCGTCTCGCCGCCGAGCCAGCGCGCGGCGTCTTCCACGCGCTGCTCGACCTCCTCGGCCGCCTGGCGCGTGACGTCGCGATTGAACGCCTCGCGGAAACGCGCCGGGTCCGCAACGAGGCGCACGTTGCGCAGCCGGAAACTGTCGCGCAGGAACGCGCGGCCGCGCGCCTCGAGATTCTCGAAGACCACGCGGATCGGCGCGATGTGGCGCTCCGAGCGTTCGCGCAACGACGTCGCGGCGAAGTCCGCCTGCTCCGCGATCGTCTTCCATCCGGCAAAGTCGCGTTCGAGTTCCTGGAGGTGTGTCAGCAGTGCCGCGTCGAATCCGCTCAGTACGTCGTCCGCCGTTCCCAGCGGGCTCTTGAGCTTGAGCAGCAGGCGCTGGTTCTCGGAGAGGTTCTCGATGATGTAGCGCTCCACCGCCAGCATCCCGCTCGCCTCCATGAGCGCCTCGTCGCCATCGTCGTCCGCCTTGCGCGCCAGTTGCGCCGAGACGGGAAACACCGGCGGCGAAAAGCCGAGGTATTCGCGGAAGGAGTCGCCGAGGTATTCCAGCACGACGCCGCGATCGGCCTCGGGATGCATGTCCACCTTGGCAAGAACGCAGGCGACCTCCTTCTTCCATCGATCCCGGATGTGACACAGAAGCTGGAGCTCCGTCTGCGTCAGCGGGCAATCGATGGAAGTGACGAAGAAGACGATGTCCGCGCGCGGAAGGAAGCTCTCCGTGATCTCCTGGTGGCGCTTGAGGGGCGAGTTCGTGCCGGGCGTATCGACGACGTTGAGCCGCTTCAGCGCGTCGATCGGCAGCGTCCGGCGCACAACCTGCGGGCTGATCTCCTCCTCGCCGCGCTTCTCGCCCCACGCGAGCACATGCACGCGATCGGTGAGCGGCAACGGCCCTTCCGGGCAGACATCCTCGCGCAGGAGCGCGTTTATGAACGACGACTTGCCCGCCTTGACCTCGCCCACCACCACCAGCAGGAACATCTCGTCGAGGTGGTCGATGAGTTCGTCGATGCGTGCGGACCCGTCACCGCCGGGCTCGCAGGCTTCGGCGAACTCGCGGATGCGTATCAGCAGTGCGCGCTCGCGCTCCACCGCCTCGACCGCCTCCTGGGGCAGAATTTCGCGCAGCAAGGGGCGGACAGTCTAGCCCGAATAACTCATGGGGCGCGGTTTCTGGACGGTCCAGATCGCCGCAGAGTCTCCGGCACGGCACCTGACGGCGCCGTAGCGATGCATC
>CBDURV010000562.1:0-3103 GCA_965369495.1 uncultured bacterium | reverse complement strand
CGGCTTCGGTGACACGGGCGCCGTGCAGCTTGGCGTGCATCAGGGTTCGAATCATAGGTGGAGTAATTCTAGGGCGATCGGCAACGAATCTTGAATCAATCGGCATTTTCCGCCGGCAGAGCGACATTATCAATGAGCCGCACGCCATCCACCGTGGCCGCGACGATGACCAGCGCGGGCCGGCCCGGCTTGGGCGCGGTAAATGTTTCCGGATCGACGCAGGCGGCGTAGTCGTATTCGATGCCTTCCGAGCAGGCGGCTTCGCTAATTCGTGCGGCGTCGCGTTCGCCCGTCCGCCACGCCTCCCGCGCACGCCGCAGGCCGGCGCTGATGCGCAACGCGTGCATCCGACCGTGGGGCGTGAGGCGCCGGTTGCGGCTCGAGAGCGCCAGCCCGTCGGGATCGCGCACCGTCTCGACCGGCACGATCTCGACAGCCATCCCAAGGTCGCGCGCCATTTGGCCAATGACCGCCAGTTGCTGCGCGTCCTTGCGCCCGAAGTAGGCGCGGTCGGGGGCGACGAGGTTGAGCAGTTTGCAGACGACGACGCAGACGCCGCCGAAGTGACCGGGACGGTGCGCTCCCTCGTAGATCGTGCCGAGCGGTCCCGGGTCGATCGACGTGGCGAAACCATCGGGGTAGATCTCGCTGGCCGCGGGCACGAAGAGCAGATCGCAGCCTTGCGCTTCGAGCAATCGCGCGTCTTCCTCGAGCGTGCGCGGGTAGTTGTCCAGATCGCCCACGTCGTTGAACTGCGTCGGGTTGACGAAGATGCTGGCCACGACGGCCGCGCACTCCTCGCGTGCGCGGCGGACGTTGGCGGCGTGCCCGGCGTGCAACGCACCCATCGTCGGCACGAAGCCCACGGGGCCCGCAAGTTCCATGCGCGCGGCGCGCAGATCAGCGATGGAGTCGACACGCTTCATGAAGTTGGTTCACCGTACGGTTAAGGCCGGGTACGAGCCAGTCGCCGGCAATCTCGGCCAGCGGCGCGAGCACGAAGAGGCGCTCGGGCAGACCGGGATGCGGCACCGTCAGCGTCTCCGACTGGAATTCGAGGTCGTCGCACAACAGCAGGTCCACATCGAGCGTGCGCGGCCCCCACCGGTCGCCGCGGACGCGTTCGGCGCGGTCCTCGAGCCCCTTGCAGAACCGGTGCAGTTCCGTCAGGTCGAGGTCGCACTCCACGATCGCGGCGGAGTTGAGGTACATCGGCTGGGGCGGGCCCACCGGCTCGGTCTCGTGGTAGCTCGAAACGATCAGCGGCCCGAGTTCGCGCAAACCCTGCTCGGCGAGGCGCAGATAGCCGGCGCGATCTCCCAGGTTGGATCCGATTCCCAGCGCGGCGCGCATCGCGAGGTCAGACTCCGTCCGGGATGTCGATCTCCGGCTTGGGTGCGTCACTGTCCGCCAACTCCACGTCGGCCCCCTCTTCATCAGCACTGGGCCCGGGACCGCCGGAAATCCGCCGCTTGATCATCGTCACGGGGCCACTCAACCCGTAGACGATGAAGCCGAACGCCGCACACTCTTCGGGAAAGAGGATGCAGACCAGAATCATAATCACGACGATGAACAGATAGCTGAACTCGCGGCGCCCCTGCAGGAAGCGCGAGCCGAAGTGCGCGTAGGGCATGCGGCTCACCATCGCCGCGCCGAGCAGGAAGCAGAGCGGGGGCAGCGCCGCGATGAGCGTTTCGAATCGCACCACTCCCTTCTCTCCGCCCGCGTAGCAGAGCATCACGATCGACGCGATGATGCCGGCGGCGCCGGGCGTCGGAATGCCCGCGAAGGTGGAAACGCCCTTGCCGCTCTTGTCGGTGCCCTCGGGCGAGGAGTGCTCGACGTTGTAGCGCGCAAGTCGCACGACGGCGAGCAGCGCGAAGGGAATCGTGAGCGCGGTCAGAACCTTGGGGTGGTAGCCCCAGCCGGACTCGGTGGCGTGCCACGGGAAATTCGTCTCCACCACCACCTTGGCGAGGAAGGCGGGCGCCGCACCGAAGCTGATCACGTCGCTGAGCGAGTCGAGGTAGGCGCCGAAGGTGCTCTCGGCCCCGGCCAAGCGCGCCACGATTCCATCCAGCACGTCGAACAGCATCGCCAGCAGGATCAGATAGGCGGCGACGAGGAACTCGCCGTCATAGGTCTTGTACATCGCCAGCACGCCGCAGTAGGCGTTGGCCAGCGTGACCAGCGTGGGGATGATTCCAACGCGACGCATCGGCATAGTTAGCTCGGCTTATTGTAGCGAAGCAGCACGCTGGAGGCGCCCCGCATCGTGTCGCCGATCTTCGCCTCGATCGTCACGTCGGCGTCGGGCGGCAGCAAAAGCTCGGTCCGGCTGCCGAATTTGATCATGCCCATGCGCTGGCCGCGTTCGACCTGCTCGTCGAGTTCGGTGGGCGACACGATGGTGCGCGCGATGAGGCCCGCGATCTGGCGCACGGCGAATCGCCCGTTGGGGCCCTCGAAACCGAGCAGGTTGGCCTCGTTTTCCTTCTCGCAGGAGGGATCGCGCACATCCAGGAACTTGCCCGGCTTGTAGTGGCGAAAGACCAACTTTCCGTCCAGCGGGGCGCGGTTGACGTGGACGTTGAAGACCGACAGATAGATGCCGATCCGCAGCGCCTTGCCCTTGAAGAAATAGGGCTCGTCCACCTCGCCGATGTCCACCAGGATGCCGTCGGCCGGCGCCACGGCGACTTCGGGCCCACCCGGCACCGTGCGCTCGGGATCGCGGAAAAAGGCGAGCAGGAAGGCAAAGAGCAGCGCCGGAATGGCCACGAGCCACGGCTGGACCAGCCAGAGCAGGCCCGCCAGCATGGCGAGCCAGCTTCCAAAGAGGATCAACTGGGGTATTCCGTGCCGAGTCAGGGGCATCGAGGCAAGGTACACCATCTGTCCGCTCCGGCGATGATTCCGGGCCGGACGCCAATTCGTCACTACGTCCAACTATTCCCGGCGCCCGCGATATGGACAATCGTGATCCGCAGAGGTGCGACCGATCTAATCAGGAGGGCAGGCTCATGGGCACGATTAGCAGCATTCACGGACGCGAGGTTCTCGACTCGCGAGGCAACCCCACCGTCGAGGTGGTTCTCAC
>CBDURV010000561.1:0-3108 GCA_965369495.1 uncultured bacterium | reverse complement strand
AGGGCACGTAGCCGAGCTTGTGTGGATCGACGGTGATCGAGTCCGCTTCGCGCACGGCCGCAAACGCAGCGTGCACTCCCTCGCTGGGGAAGTAGCGAAAGTCGCGGCGCATGCTGGCGCGGTCCTCGAACGAGCCATCCGGCTTGCGGAACACACTCATCAGGTAGCCGCCCCACGCCGCATCGATGTGCAAGCCGAAGTCGCAGCCGTTGGCGCGGAACTCGTCGCGCAGCGCCACGATCTCGTGAATCGGATCGACGTTGCCGAACTCCGTCGTACCCAAGACCCCCACCACGGCCAGCACGGGCGTCTCGGTTGCGAAAGCCACCGCGAGCTTGGCGCGCAAGTCGGCGGGATCGAGGCGCATATGCTCGTCCACGTCCACCTTGACGAGATTCTCGAGGCCGAGGCCGAGCACCTTCATGCCCTTTTCCCAACTGTAGTGCGCCGACGCGGGCACCATCACCACCGGCGGATGCAACTCGCTGTGCTCCAGGAAGAAGCCGGCCGTTCCGCGGGTCTCGATGCGCTCGGCGCGCACCGCCTTGGTGAAACGATAGATGTCCTCCGCGTCACCATGCGCGCGCAGGTGCTTCGAAACGGCGCGGCGGAGCGCGATGGTCTCGTCGATCGACAGATTGACCAACTCCCACGGCGTGTAGTCGGAGAGCGACTTGGCCTGCGGACCGACTGCCTTGAACTCGACGCCGAATCCGCGCGCCGCCGCCTGCAACGCCACGCCGTAGAACTTGACCGAGTTGAAGTTCCAGAGCGCTTCGTAGTTGGCGACGGTGCCGCCCGAGGTGAGGTGCCCCCACGCGCACGGCTCGCTCTGCGAATCGGTCGCGTAGCCGAACATGGAGGCGAGTTGCAGCCCCGCCTCGAGTTCGCGCCCGACGGTGACCGAGGCCGCTTCTTCGCTGACGTTGTTGGGGTTGTAGAGCGTGGTCAGCACGCGCGCCACGACGCCCGGCAGCAGCAGGTCGGCGGTCATGTGGCCGATGTAGCGCGGATGAAAAAAGGGCACCGCGCGCTTGAGATCCGCGCTCAGCTTGTAGAGCTCGGTTTTCGTGCGCGATAAGAACTCCTGGAACTCCGGATTGTTGGAAGCGCCGGGCGCGATGCGCTGCCCGTCCTCCGGATGGAAGTTGCGCCGCCAAAAGGCGTGATCGCGCAGGAACTCCACCACGAGGTCCTCAAAGATCCCGTGGTTCTCGGCGGCTGGCCCAAGAAAGAGCGGCTGAATGAAGGCGTCGTCGTCAGGCATCGCGCCGCCAGAGTAGCGCCGGGAGCGGCTGCGTCATACCCCCTGACCGCGTCGGATGCGCGCATGAAGTGGATAGGATTGCTCGCGCTCTCGTGGATGCTCGCGGCACCCGTCGCCCTCGCCCAGGACGACGACGAGTCGATGATCGAGGTCGAACCCGATCCCGGCCCGGAGACCGACGCAGAAAAGAAGAAGGAGAAGAAGCCCGAGCCCTGGGTTCCCGCGCGTCAGCCCGGTGCTGAGGTCGAGACCGCAACCCTGCGCAGCGCGGACGGCAAATTCCGCATCGACCTCCCGGCCGACTGGAAGTTGGTGGAGAACAAGGCCGAGAGTCCGCTCGATGCCTGGTTCCACGTCTATCTCCCCGGCGTGGAGGCCAAGTGCGTGCTCCAACTGCGTGACTACCACACACTGCTCAGCCCGCGCGGCGGTCCCGTGTATATCCGGCGGGAGACCAAGAGGGAGAACCGCGCAAACGTGGTGCTCGGCGCCCAACCGCATCCGCACGTCAGCGGCGAGCGGCGGGTCGGCAACGAGACGTGGACCGAGCTCTCGATCTTCGTGCGTTCGCGCGGACGCACGACGCAGATCATCTTCGACGCACCTCGGAAGCACATGAAGCCGTGGAGCGACGAACTTCTCGCCGCGGCGGGGACGTTGGTCAACCAACGGCCCGAGTGGCCGGCGATCCCCAAGGGCTACAAGGTCAAGCGTGCGGGTGCCTTCCGCGTCGCCGTCCACCCGTCCGTCAAGGGCTCGGTCGCGCACATCATCAAGACCCTGACCAAGTTGCAGAAGATCACGGACGGGCTATTCGGGAAGTTCCCGAAGCCGACGCGGGACGAGCCGGCACCGGTGCTCTACATCCACAGCGACAAGCAGCAGGAGGGCAAGCTCGTACCGCGCGTCGGTAAGACGACGACGGGTTCGAGTCTCTGCCTGTCCGCGCTCTGCATCTTCGTGCAGTACTACCCGAAGGACTCGAGAAAGGAGCCCATCGATCTCGCCGGAACCGTCGGCGAGTTCAACGTGATCGCGCGCTACGGCACCGAGGCGCCGATGTGGATGCGCTGCGGCGAGAGCTACGTCGTGGAGTCGAAGTTTAGTTCGGGAAAGCGTCTCCCCACGCTTGCCAGGGGATTCCGGAACTGGCTGGATGAGCTGCCTCCCGGCCGGCTCGACACCCTCACGACCCAGGTTTCCAAGGACGACTGGCCGTTCTACTACAAGAATGCCCTCTTCTATGTGGCGACGTTCCGCGCCGGTCCCCGCAAGTGCCGCAAGGCGTACAAGGCGTTTCTCAAGGACATGCGGGACAACCTCGATCCCGAAGCGGCGGTCCGTCGGCGGATCGCGCCGCTCGGCTATGACGAGCTGAAGCAGGCAGCCAGCGACTTCATGACCCGCCGGGTCGTCATCGCCAAGCCGTCGAAGTAGCGCGAACAGGGCCGCGCGCATACCCTTGGGGGATGCGCCGCCTGCTGCCCCTCCTGCTCGCCGCCCCCCTCTTGGCCGCCCCCACCATCCCCGACGACCACGTCGCGGAGGCGCTCAAGGCCGCCGGCGACAACGCGCCGCAACTGCAGCGCGTGCTCGACCACTTCGCCAAGGACAAGCAGCGCCTGACGGCCGCCCGCTTCCTGATCGCCAACATGCCGGGGCACGGCTACATCGTGACGCGCCTCAAAGTCAAGGAGAGCGGCGAAACGATCGAGTTCGACCCGCTCGCCTACGCCGACTTCAAGGCGTCGCTGGCCGCGCTCGATGTACTGGAAAAAGAGCACGGTGAGCTGGAGTGGGGTCGCGAGCGCAAGATCGAGGACACGCAGACGATCAAGGCG
>CBDURV010000560.1:0-3123 GCA_965369495.1 uncultured bacterium | reverse complement strand
TCGGGGTGGGTTTTCTTTTTCATGGCTGCCTCCGGGCTCCGCCCCTTTGCAGGCGAGCTCAGCAGAACGCCGAATTGTAGGGGCCGACTCCAGAATTCAGGGCTCGATCGGCTCCGGGAAGACCTCGCCCAGCTTGCGAATTCGCTGGTAGCGCGCATCCACCAGCTCCTCGACCGGCGTGTCCGCCAGTTCGTCCAGCAAGCTGGTGACCTTGTCCCGCAGCGTGGCCACCATGGTGTCGGGATCGTGATGCGCCCCGCCCAAGGGCTCCGGAATCACCTCGTCCACCACCCCCAGCTTGATCAGATGCTTGCTGGTCAGGTGCAGCGCCTCGGCGGCCTCGGGCGCCTTGTCGCCGTCCTTCCAGAGGATCGCAGCGCAGCCTTCCGGGCTGATCACGCTGTAATAGGCGTGTTCGAGCATCAGCACGCGGTCGCCCACGCCGATACCGAGCGCCCCGCCGCTGCCCCCCTCGCCGATCACGATGCAGACAATCGGCACGCGGAAGCGCGACATCTCCATGATGTTCTCGGCGATCGCCCACGCCTGACCGCGCTCTTCCGCGCCCACGCCCGGATAGGCACCCGGCGTGTTGATCAGCGTCACGATCGGAATCCCGAACTTGGCCGCGAAACGCATCTTCAGGAGCGCCTTGCGGTAGCCCTCGGGATGCGCGCAGCCCCAGTTGCAGGCGATGTTCTCCTTGGTGTCCTTGCCCTTGCGATGCCCCACCAGCATGAAGCGGTGGTCGCCGATGCGCGCCAGACCGGTCGTGATGGCGCGGTCATCGGAGAAGTGGCGGTCGCCGTGCAGCTCCAGGTACTCGTCCAGCATGCCGCGGATGTAGTCGGACGTCTGCGGGCGCAGCGGGTGGCGCGCGACTTGGACCACGTCGTACGGCTTGAGCCCGTCGTAGATCTCACGCGTCATCCGCTCGAGCTTCTGCTGCAGCGGCTTGAGCTCGCCGTTCAGGTTCATGCCCGTCGCCTCGGAGAGGCTCATCAGCTCCCCGATCTTCGCCTCGAGCTCGATAATCGGGCGTTCGAAGGGAAGCCCGATGCGATGCGTGTCTTTGGCGGATTTCTTTTCGGGCATGACTGGCCTGTTTGGAAGCGTAATCCCGCTTCACCGGCGGGGCAAGCCTCCGGGACCTTGCGCCGCCCCCCAAGCCCCCCTAAGATAGCCGTAAACCCATATATCACAACTACTTATGGGCGAATAGGTGACACTTATGGTCCTCGAACAGAACTGGGCACGAATCGAGATCCGGGTCACACCGGACCACAAGGACCCCGCCGGAATCGACGCCCAGCAGGATCTGGCGCTGGCCGGCCTGGATGCGCGCAACGTCCGCGTTCATCGAGTCTTCGCCATCGCCGGCATTGACGACGCCGAACGCGCCGCGCGCGAGGTGCTGGTCGATCCCGTTCTCGAGGAGGGCCGCGTCGGCGATCCGATTCCCGGCGAGGGCACCGCGGTTTCCGTCTGGAAGCGCCCCGGAGTGATGGATGCGGTCGAGGCGTCGGTGCTGCGCGCGCTTCGCGCCATTGGCGAGTCCCCCACCCGCGTGGTGAGCGGCGCCACCTATTGGATCGACGCCGACGCGACTCCGGAAGCCGTGCTCGACGCGGTCGGCCGCTCGCTGGCCAACGAGGTCATCGAAGAGATCGGCCTCGGCCCCGTCCCTCCCCCGCGCCCCCTCCCCAAGGCGGACAACGACGCCCAGATGCCCGACGTGCCGCTCGACGGCCTCAGCGACGACGAACTGGTCGGCATTTCGCGCCACTACTCACTCGCGCTCGACGCACTCGAGATGCGCGCTATCGTCGCCCACTTCGAAGAACTCGGCCGCGCGCCGCGCCTCGGCGAACTCGAAACGCTGGCGCAGACCTGGTCGGAGCACTGCAAGCACAAGACGCTGGCGGGCGCGGTCGATTTCACGAGCGGCAGCAAGACGCACCAGTACGACAACCTGCTCAAGGAGACGATCTTCGCGTCCACGCAAAAGCTCGATAAGGAGTGGTGCGTTTCGGTCTTCAAGGACAACGCCGGCATCGTGCGCTTCGATGAAGAGAACGACATCTGCTTCAAGGTGGAGACGCACAACCACCCGAGCGCGATCGAACCGTACGGCGGCGCCGGCACCGGCATCGGCGGCGTCATTCGCGACATCTTGGGCACTGGACTCGCCGCGCGACCGATCGCCAACACCGATGTCTTCTGCTTCGGCAACCTCGACATCGACAAGGACGATCTGCCCAAGGGCGTGCTGCATCCCAGGCGCGTGATGAAGGGCGTGGTCGCCGGCGTGCGCGACTACGGCAACCGCATGGGCATCCCGACGGTCAACGGCACCGTCCGGTTCGATGACCGCTATCTCGGCAACCCGATCGTCTACGCCGGCACCGCGGGCATCATTCCGCGCGGCATGGGCGAGAAGGCGGCGCTCCCGGGCGACCTGATCCTAGCCGTCGGCGGGCGCACGGGGCGCGACGGCATTCACGGCGCGACCTTCAGTAGCGAAACGCTGCACGACGAATCCGACACGGTCGATGGCGGCGCCGTCCAGATCGGCAACCCGATCGAGGAAAAGCGCGTGCTCGACACGCTGCTGCAGGCGCGCGATCGCGGCCTGTTCACGGCGGTCACCGACTGTGGCGCGGGCGGCTTTTCCAGCGCCGTCGGCGAGATGGGCGAAGAGGTCGGCGCCGAGGTCTGGCTCGAGCGCGCGCCGCTCAAGTACGCGGGCTTGAATCCGGTCGAAATCTGGATCAGCGAAGCGCAGGAGCGCATGGTGCTTTCGGTTCCCCCCGAACACGAAAAGGAGATCCTCGCGATCTTCGCCGCCGAAGACGTCGATGCCGTCGTGCTCGGCAGATTTACCGGCGACAAGCGACTTGTCGTGAAGCACAACGACGACGTGCTGGTGGACCTGACCATGGCGTTTTTGCACGACGGTTTGCCCCGACACGGTCGCAAGGCGGTTTGGACGGCCCCCGAAGCCCCCCCCTTGCCCACCGAAGAAGCGAACGTGCCCGCGCTCCTGTTGAAGACGTTGGCCGACGGCAACGTCTGCAGCAAGGAGTGGATCGTGCGGCAGTACGACCACGAGGTGCAGGCGGG
>CBDURV010000559.1:0-3128 GCA_965369495.1 uncultured bacterium | reverse complement strand
TGCAGCGCGCGCGGCTGGAGCATGTGCTGGACTTCATTCGCGGGCGACTGGAACGCACCCAGGACCGCGTGGAGAATCGCGCCCTGGTCGACCTGCTGGTGCAGATCGGAACGCCGACGGCGCGCTCGATGGCGGTGCGCTACGCGCGCTCGGCCGAGCATGCATCGTCGCTGTTGGAGCTTCTGGAGGGCGGCGACGCGAGCGCGGCCGCTCCGCTGCTGGATCGGGTTGGCGACCTCACCGACGCGGAACGGCCGCGCGCATTCGGGGCGGTGCTCGAGCGCGGCGAAGAACAGCTCACGGCGCGCGTGAGGGAGTTCGCCGCGACTGCGCCGATTGACATCGCTGCGCCCGCCGCCGACGCGCTCCTCAATGCGGGGGACACATCCGGTGTCCACGCGCTGCTCGCGCACAAGGACCGCTACGCGCGCTTGTGCGGCGCGGCGCTCGCCTTGCGCTTGACGGAATTGGCGCAGGGGCTGCGCATCGTGCCGAACAAGCCGGTGGATACCGCCGCGCTGGCGAAGTTGGCGCGCACGGCGTTTCCCAAGTCGATGGGGGGCGCCTGGCGTCCGCTGGGCCCTTGGCTGGCTGATGCGCTGACCAATCCCGACAAGGCGCGCACCGACCGCACGGCGTACGACTCGCTCTTCGTCCAGAAAGGGCAGCCCCGCGTGAGCCCCGCGCGCTTCGCGCAGATCTGGACGGCGGCGATCAAGGGCGGCAAGGCGAAGAGTCGCTGGCCGTCGCTCGTGCCGTATGTGCTCACGCCCCGCAACCCGGGCCGTGGCATGAAATTGCCGACGCTCAACCGCCTGCTCGACGCGATCGAGAAGAAGGCGACCGCCGATCCGCTCCGGCTGTCGTGGATCGACGCGCTGGTCGTGCTCGCGGCGGTGCAGTCCGGCATTGAGTTCGACACCGAGTACCTCAAGCTGGCGGATGAACGCCTCCGTAGGGTTGCCGGCCAGCGTGCGCCCCGCCAAGCCGCCCGGAAACCCGGCTTGGCGTGGCCCATTTGGGCCGCCCGAGACAAAGCCGGCCGGAAATAGCGGGTCGCGCCCGCTGCGAATCCCAAAGCCCAGAGCCCAGAGCCCAAAGCCGAGCTCCAAGTCAGTCCTCTCCCCTGCTTGAGTGAGTTGATAAACTCCCGCGATGCTGGCCCATCCGTCGCCGACCCGTTCACAGTCCGCCCCGCTCATCGGCGGCCTAACCGTGCTCGCGATTGCCGCGATTGCGATGGCGCTTCCGCCCTCGCCGATCGCGACCGCGGCCGGGACCGAAGGGCTCGGCATTCTGCAGAGCACGGGACTGTTCAGTTCCGGAATGGCGGAGCAGAATGCCGCCAACGATTTCGGCTTCCTCGCGCTCGACATCACCGAGGCGCACCCCGATCGCCGCGCGCTGTGGCAGCAGGAACTCGATGTCGTGGCGCGTCGCCGCTACGCCGTCTACGGTTGGATCGACACGCGCCGCGCTAAAGGTAAAGAACTGTCGCTGGTCGGCACGCTCAACCTGACGGGTGTCTATGTCTACGGCCCCGATGCGCCCGCGTGCGCCCGCGAGATCCGCGCCGCGAAAAGCGACCTCGTGGTGATCGCGGTGGCGCCCGCTGGATCGAAGATCGACGTCAGTGCCAAGGATGTGGGAATCGCCGTGGACTTGAAGACGTGGCTCGCCAGCAGCAAGGGCGAGATCGCCAACCCGGTCCTGATCGCCGATCAACTTTCCGAAGCGGACAAGCACAAGGCAGTCGAGCACGCGCGCGCCCTCGCCGGCAAAGACGGCAAGCCCAAGCTGCTTATCGCCAGCATTGCGATCGAGTAGCGCCGAATAGCAAACGGGCTCGACGCTGTACGCTCAACGTCGCAACCAGTCTGGTCGCGGCGTAATGCGTAGAGCGTTCGGCTGGTCCGCCCGCAAGCGCACTCCGGCAATGGAGCGTGCCGATCCAACGCGGCCGGAAATAAAAGGAAGGCCGGCACCCTGTCGTGCGCCGACCTTCTGCTTCCCCCCATTACCCGCCTGTTCTGGCGCTGGCCGGGGTTGCCCTCAAGGAACAATCTACCCAGAGTGGGGGTGGTTCGACAAGGGTGAATAGTTCGCGAAGCGGAGTTTGGGCGCTCGAATCCAGTCGCTCACCTGAACCTGTAGTGAACTCCCCGTAGAATCATGCCTTAAACCGACATGCTGGGCAGTGAGAGTTGCGTGTTGGACCAGCGCACGCTGGTCCTGAATCGTTCGTGGGTGGCCATAACCACCACGACGGTGCGTCATGCCATCTCGATGGTCTACCAGGGCGCGGCCCGCGTCATCTGTCACGAGACCTACCGGACCCACGACTTCCTCTCCTGGAGCGAGATTGCCGCGATTCTCGACGAGCCATCCATTCGGACGATTTCGGTCCGTCTGCGGGTGCCGGAGATCATCGTCCTGGCCGGTTATGACGGATTTCCGCAGCGCAAGGTCGCCTTCAGTCGGCGCAACCTCTACCGGCGCGACCGCTTCATGTGCCAGTACTGCGGAGTCAAGCCGGGAACCGAGGAGCTGACCATCGACCATGTCGTGCCGCGCTCGCGCGGAGGCCGGTCGTCGTGGGAGAACTGCGTGTTGGCCTGCGTCTCGTGCAACAAGCGCAAGTCGAACCGCCTCGTCGCGCAGGCCGGCATGAAGCTCTACAAGCGTCCCGTCGCGCCGCACTGGTCGTGGGACGTCGAGGTCGCCGTCGGCCATCGCCGCGCGAGTTGGGGACAGTTCCTCTCCGACCAGTACTGGAACGTCGAACTCGAAGATTAGCGGTCGGACGGTTCCTCGAGAGTCGGGTCGACGACGGTTCGTACAAGCAGGAAGCCGATCACGTAGAAGAAGATGACGCTGATCAGGCCGAGGCGCAGCGAGCCGAATAGCGCGCCAAGGCCGATGAGCAGCGGCGGTCCGACAATCGAGCCGGTCTTGCCGCACAGCGCGTAGAACCCGAAGAACTCTCCTTCGCAGCCCTTCGGCACGAGGTGCGACATG
Source organism: uncultured bacterium (assembly GCA_965369495.1). Classification (GTDB taxonomy): domain Bacteria; phylum Planctomycetota; class PLA2; order PLA2; family PLA2; genus JBCDBY01. Next base: position 110 of record CBDURV010000559.1, on the reverse strand, counting down.
AACGCGCGCGAAGTCGCCTGGATGCTGCCGAGGCCGAGACCCGCCAGTCCGGCGACCATCCAGAACGCCTGCTTGCGGAACTCGAACGCTTCGGTGCCGGAGACGATGGC
>CBDURV010000558.1:0-3139 GCA_965369495.1 uncultured bacterium | reverse complement strand
GCGCGCTGGAAGAAGGTCTATCTCGACTGGCTGCTCAACGTGCGCGACTGGTGCATCTCGCGGCAGTTGTGGTGGGGACACCCGATTCCGGTCTGGTACGACGAGGACGACACGCCGGTGGCTTCCGAGACGGACCTCGAAATCGGTTCGCCGCACCCGGATACGGGCAAGCCCATCGTGCGCCAGGATCCCGACGTGCTCGACACGTGGGCTTCGAGTTGGCTCTGGCCCTTCTCGACGCTCGGCTGGCCGGGCGACTCGCCGGACGTGGCCCGCTACTACCCGACGCAGTTTCTCGCGACGGGTCGCGACATTATCTATCTGTGGGTCGCGCGCATGGTGATCGCGGGCTACGAGTTTTTGGGCAAGTGCCCGTTCGAGGACTGCTACATCCACGCCAACATCCTCGACGACCAGGGACGCAAGATGTCCAAGTCGCTGGGCAACGGGATCGACCCGCGCGCGATGATCAAGCAGTACGGGGCGGACGCGATGCGCTTTACCCTCGCGATTCTCACCACCGAGGGCCAGGACGTGAAGCTGTCGTCGACCAAGTTCGAGCTTGGCCGCAACTTCATGAACAAGATCTGGAATTCGGCACGGTTTGTCCTGCAAACGGTGCCGAACCACGCCGGAGCGCGCAGCGCGACTGCGGGCACGACCCTGACGGACCGCTGGATCCTCTCGCGTCTCAACGCCACCACCGAGTCCATCACGACGTCGCTGACCAACTTCCGCTTCCACGACGCGGCGCAGTCGCTCTACCACTTCGTCTGGGACGACTTCTGCGACTGGTACGTGGAGTCGAGCAAGGAGCGCTTGCGCGCGGGCGACATCGGTTGCGGCGCGACGCTGTTGCGCGTGCTCGATCGCATCGTGGCGCTGCTGCAGCCCTTCGCGCCCTACATCGCCTCGGAACTGCACGCGGCGCTGGGTGGCGAAGGCCATGCGGCGCTGCTGCCGTGGCCCGAGGCGGGTGCGCGCGACGAGCAGGCGGAGGCGACCATGGCGCGCGTGCAGGATGTCGTGCGCGGCGTGCGCAAGCTGCGCAACGAGAGCCGCGTGCCGTCCTCGACGGACGTGGACGCGTTCATCCGTACCGACGAGCCCGACGAGTTGCTCGCCCAGGAAGCGCTCATCCGCCGCCTCGCGCGCCTCAAGACGATCGCCGCGGGCCCCGACGTGAAGCGCCCCGAGTTCGCCGCCACCGAGGTGCTCGGTCGCGACGAGGTGCACGTCTCGTTGGAGGGGCTCATCGACGTGGAGGCGGAGCGCGGCCGCAAGCAGAAGGAACTCGAAAAGGCGCAGGCCTTCGTCGCCAGTATCGAGAAGAAGCTGGCCAACGAGAACTTCGTCAGCCGCGCCAAACCCGAAGTCGTGCAAAGAGAACGCGAGCGCGCCGAAGAAGCCCGTCAAAAGCTGGCCAAGATCCAAGAGGCGCTCGACAGCCTGTAATCCTCCCGAATTCGAGTCCCAAAGCTCAAAGCCCAAAGCCCAAAGCCGTAGATACAGGAGACAGCCGTCTGTGAGGCGGCTGTCGCAACGTTTATCCTCTGGAACTCGTAATGGCCCGCCTCCGTATCCAATTCCGTGGCGCTGAAACCGTTGTCCACCTGGGCGACGGCGAGACGACCGTCGGTCGCTCCAACCGCTGCACCATCCACCTGCCCGACCCGGGGCTGGGGGAGATCCATTTTCGTATTCGTCCGCACGACGGCGGCTTCCGCCTCAAGGACGACGGTTCTGGGAGTGGGACGCGCGTCAACGGCAGGGAGGTCTTCGCGACCTCGCTGGCCGACGGCGACGTGATCGAGGCGGGCGCGTTGCGCTGCGAGTTCATTACCAAGGCGGGCGCGCGCAAACGGCGCGCGCAGGCGCCGAGCCAGCCCGCACCGGTCGCCAAGGCGGCCCCGAGGCCCCCGGCCGAACCGATCGAGCGCACACCGCGTAGTGCGCGCGCGCCGGCCAAGCGCTCCAAGTCGGCGCTTGCGCTGCTCGGCATCGGCGGTGTCGCGGCGGTTGGACTCGTGCTCTTCCTGCTTTCGCAGGGCGGTCGCGGCGATGAGGAAGCGAACGTCCTGCTGACCGAGGCGCGCGGCGCACTCCAAACGGCCGAGACGCAGGGCGACTCCAAGGCGCTCGCAACCGCGCGAGAACTCCTCGACCGCATTCGCAGCGAGTTCGGGAAATCGAAGGCCTCGGCCTCGGTCGAGTCGCTGTCGATTCGCGCCGAGCGTCTCGCGACCGTTCTCTCGGAACTCGACGCGGCGGATCGCGCGTTGGGTTCGGAGATGGCGCCGGAGCAGGCGCAGACCTGGTTCCGCCGCATCGCGCCGCTGACCGACGTCGCGCCCGCGGCCCTGAACGAGCGCATCGCGCTCATGCTCGACAGTCTGCGCGAGGCGGAACGCGCGCGCGCCGAGAACGAGTACCGCGCCGCCGCCGAAAAGGCCGCCGCGTTCGTCGCGAAAAAGCAGTTCGGCCAGGCGCGCCGCGTTTGGCTCGAATTCCAGACCGGCGATCCGCTCTGCCGCCAGCACGCCGACGATTCGCTGCGCACGGTCCACGACCGCGTCGCATCGGAGTACCGCGCGCTGCTCAAGTTGGCGGGCGCGGCCGAGGGCTGGGACACGCGCATCGGCCTGCTCGAAGCGAACCGCGAGACGTTCCGCGGGACGGCGCAGGCGGACGATCTCGAAGTGCGCATCTCGGCGCTGCATTCGCGCAAGCGGCAGGCCGCCTACATCGCCGTCACGAAGAAGGCCAAACCCAAGAAGGGGACCAGCGGCACCGACGGCGAGACGAAGCCGCCGGTCGAGGCCGGTCCCTACAGCGAGCCGGACAAGGTGATGGAGTTGGTGCGTGCGCGCCAATACGCCGACGCCGCGGCCCTGCTCGTCTCCATCACGCGCCACCCGGTGGCGAAGGTGCAGGGCGAGGAGTTGACGCTGCTGGCGGTGCTCATGGCGGACCTCGTCGCGGCCATCGAGGCGGATCCCTCCAAGTTCACGTCGGTGCGGTTGCCCGGCAAGGACGGGCGCGGCGACGCGATCGGCGCCGACGGCAAGACCGTGCGATTCACGACGAAGCAGGGCGAGAAGGCCTATGCATGGAAAGAGATTCCCGCCAAGTCCTTCGT
>CBDURV010000557.1:0-3151 GCA_965369495.1 uncultured bacterium | reverse complement strand
GTGCGTGCGCTCGACAAGGCGGTGCGTGCCGGCGCCATCCAGGTGCGCCACGGCGGCGACGGCGCGGATCCGCGGCCGCCCGATCTCGGCGAAGATCCGCGCACGCTGCCCCACTGGCCGACGGAGGACAACATCCTCTTGGGCCTCGAAAACGAGCCGCGCGCGCCCGACGACGCCCCCGAGGGCGGCACGATCAACTCGTGGGTCGGATCCAACCTCACATCGCTCAATCCCTACGTCCGCGGGGACGTGGACCAGCGCGACCGCGTCGTCGCGTATTGCATGCAGGGGTTGACCGACCTCTCCGCGGCCAACCCGGAAGACTATATCCCGGCGATCGCCAACCGCGTGACGGTGAGCAAGGACAAGCGCGTCTTTACCTGCTACATCCGCAAGGACAACTTCTGGCACACACCGGTCCTGTCGCCGGAGGAGCGCCGCGGATCGCGCAAGTGGCTGGCAGACCTGCCGACCCAGCACGTCACCGCGCACGACGTGAAGTTCACCTTCGATCTCATCCGCGAGCCGCTCAGTGAGTGCAACAGCGAATTGGCGTATCTCGCCGACCTCGACAAGGTCGAGATCATTGATCGCTACACCATCCGGTTCACGTGGAAGAACGCGAGCTACTACAACAAGTCGTCCACGCTCGGCCTGCTGGTCATTCTTCCGCGCCACATCTTCGGCCGCGACGCCAAGGGCAACGAACTGCCCATCGACGAGGCGGCGCAGCTGTTCCAGAACCACTGGTTCAACCTGAACCTGTGCGGCTCCGGCCCGATGCAGTTCGTGGAATTCATCGACAACAGCCACATCAAGCTGGAGCGCAACGACGACTACTGGGGCGAAAAACCGGTCATCGACGGCATTACCGTCAAGATCGTCGGCGACGCGAAGATTCGCCTGAGCCTTTTCAAGACCGGCAAGTTGGACTTCCTGCGCTGCGAGCCGGAGCAGTGGCGCTCCGAGTATCTCGAGGGCAACAAGCCCGGCAGCCTCAAGAACATGGAGGCCAACGGCAAGGCGGTGCTGCGTCGCGAGCTCGCGTTCAGCTATCGCTATATCGGCTGGAACCAGAAACGAGCCATGTTCCGCGACCGCCAACTGCGGCGCGCCCTCGCCCACGCATTCGACAAGGAACGCGTCATTCGCGACGTGCTCTATGGCCTCTCGGTCCCGCAGGACGCGCCCGTGCACCCCAAGGCGACCTACTACGTCAAGGACCTGGAGCAGTTCCCCTTCGACCTCGATAAGGCGGCCAAGCTACTGGACGAAGCGGGCTGGAAGCTCAACGACAAGGGCGTTCGCGAGAAGATCGTGGAGGGCGAGAAAAAGGAGCTGCGCTTCAAGATCCTGATGCCCAACTCGCGCTCGCTATATCGCGATTTCGGCCTCGTCTACAAGAAGGACCTGGCGAGGATTGGCGTCATCATGGATCTCGAACTGCGCGAGTGGCAGAAGATGATCACGCTGCTCGCGAACAAGGACTTCGACGCGTGCGCACTCGGATGGGGGCTCTCGTACGACTCGGACCCGACCCAGATCTGGGGTCCTGAGCAGGCGGACAAGCCGCGCAGCAGCAACCACATCGCCTACAAGAGCGACGTCATCGGCGAGACGCTCAAGGGACTCAAGGAAGAGTTTGACATGGAGAAGCGCAGGAAGCTCCACGAGACGTTCCAGCGCACCATCGTGGGAGACCAGGCCTACCTCTTCCTGACGGTCAACAACGACGCGTGGTTCATCAATCCGCGCCTCGCCAACTACTACTTCAACAGCATCCGCCCGCAACTCTGGCTGCTGCCCTGGTTCGTGAAGGCGCCCAAGTAACCCGCCACCCATGTGGGCCTACGTCGTACGACGGCTGATCCTGATGGTCCCGACGCTGATCGGGATCTCACTGGTCAACTTCCTCATTATCAACGCGGCGGATGCGCCGCGCGGGGGAGCGATCAGTCCCGACGGCCTCGTGGATGCGTCTGCCAGCGTCGAGGCGGGCGAGGCGGAGCGCGTCTTCCGCAGCGCGTTCAACCTCGACAAACCGGTTCTGTTCAACACGCGCTTTAGGCTCGGCGACGGCGAGATCCTGTGGCTCGTCGCGACGCCGTTGCGCCCCTATTCGTCGATCGAGGAGAAGAAGGACGCCCGCGACACGCTCGAGGACTACGGGCGCGGCATCCTGCCGCATCTCATTCGTCTCGGGAACAAGGCCGATGCGCTGCCCGCCGATCTGCGATCCGACTACGAGGAGCACTGGACGAAGGCACGCAAGGGCTGGCTCAAAGGCGACAAACCACTGGACGAAACCCTCGCCTGGCCTCCGCCCGAAACACCCCCGCCCTTCGACGCCCAATTCGGCGCTGGCGTGCTTTCCATGGTTCTCAACCGGCTCTACGCCAACGCGCCCCGCCACCCCATCGTGCGCTACGGCGAGGAGATAAGCGAAGACGACACTGCGTACAACGCGACCGTCCGCAAGGAACAGCGCGAGTTGCGCGAGGTGTTTGACCGCTCCCTGAGAGACCCCAGGGGTGGGCTGGCCGAATGGACGAATTGGTACGAGGCCGACACGAGCGAATGGGACTATTCGTTCGGCGACAAGGTCTCGATGTTCTTCCTCGATACGCGCTTCGCCAAGTACTGGCACAACCTGCTCAAGTTCGACCTCGGCGTTTCGTTTATCGACCGCCGCCCCGTCGTGGACAAGATCTGGGAGAAGCTGCCGATCTCTCTCACGCTCTCCCTCGGCTCCCTCATCCTCGCCTACATATTCGCGCTGCCGCTCGGCATTTTGTCCGGCGTGACCCACGGCTCGACGTCGGACCGCATCATGACGGTCGTCCTCTTCGCGCTCTACAGCATGCCGATCATGTTCGTCGGCCTGCTCCTGCGCGACTACTTCACGACCGACTGGCATCTGCTGCCAGCACGTGGCTTCCGCAGCGAAAACTACCAACAACTCACGTCGGTTGGCCAGATCTGGGACGTGGTGGTGCATGTGACGCTGCCCCTCACCGCCTTGACCATCGGCTCCCTCGCCTACTACTCGCGCTTCATGAAGTCGGGACTGCTCGAAGTGATTCGCGCCGACTTCATCCGCACCGCGCGCGCCAAGGGGCTGAGCGAATTCGTCGTGGTCATGCGCCACGCC
>CBDURV010000556.1:0-3163 GCA_965369495.1 uncultured bacterium | reverse complement strand
GCCGTGTCGCCGACGAAAACCGCGGCCCAAATTATCCACTTCCTCAAGATCGCGCGCAGCGGCTGGCGGCAGAAGGTGCAGGACCTGACCGCCGAGGATCTCGACCGCATCGTGGACGATTATGGCGACACGGCGGCCCGCATCCGCGAAGCGGGCTTCGACGCGGTGGAGCTGCACATGGCGCACGCCTACACGCTCAGTTCGTTCTTGTCGCGCTACAACACGCGGCGCGACGGCTACGGCGGGCGCTCCATCGAGAACCGACTGCGTTTGCCGTCGCGCGTACTGCGGCGCGTGCGCGAACGGGTCGGCAACGACTATCCGATCGGCATTCGTTACGACGGCGAGGAGGCGATCAAGGACGGCTACTCCGTCGGCGAGGCGACCGCCATCGCGCAGCGCTTCGCGACTATCGGCGCCGACTATCTGTCCATTTCCGCCGGCGGCAAGTTCGAGGACGCCGTGCAGACAAAGGGCGAGCCGCTCTATCCCTATACCGGCTACTCGGGTGATCGCTGCATGCCGAACGTGCACTACCCCGACGGCCTCAACGTCTATCTCTCCGACGGCATCCGCGCGGGGTTGCGCGAGCGCGGCCTGCAAACGCCGGTCGTGGCGACGGGCAAGATCCGCACGCCGGAGTTCGCCGAGGCGATCCTGCGCGACGAACGCGCCGACCTGATCGGCATGGCGCGGCAGCTGTTGGCCGACCCCGACTGGCCGCGCAAGGTGCGCGACGGCCGTTCCGAGGCGGTCGTGCCGTGCGTCTACAACAACGTCTGCAAGGCACTCGATGAGCGCTTCCACCGCGTGCGCTGCACCCTCTGGCGCAAGCACGACCTGCACGCGCCGCCGCTGCCCGACGACAACACGGCGCCCGCTTGGCCCGCCGCCGCGCGCCTCCAACTCGACGAGCAGGACGGCGCGATCGTGCTCGACTGGACGCGGGCGGAAGACGCGGGCGAGGTCTATGGCTACATGGTGGAGCGCAGCGAGGGCGACCGCTGGCTGCACGTCGATTCCGCGCGCGGCAGCGCCCATCGCTTCCGCGACGTGAGCGCAATCGGCGGCGTTGATTATCGCTACCGCGTAATCGCGTACGATCTCGCGGGCAACCGCTCGGAGCCGCTGGGCCCCGAGTCGATTCGGATCGGAGATGAACATGCCTGAACTCGCACTCGTGACCGGAGGCGAAACGGGAATCGGCGAAGCGATCGTCGCCGCGCTTGAGGCCGAAGGCTTCGAAGTGCGCACCGCCTCGCGCCGCAACGGCTGGGACTTGACCGCCGCCGGCGCGACGGAACGGCTCATCGCGGAACTCCCGCGACTCGATCTCTTGGTCAACAACGCCGGCATTGCCGAATCCGCGCCGATCGCCAAAACAAGCGACGAAGCGTGGGCGCTGCACTTCGAGCTGAACGTCAATGTTCCCTTTCGACTTTGCCGCGCCGCCTATCCGCTGCTGAAGGCCGCACCCGCCGGACGTGTGATCAACATGGCCAGCACCGCCGCCCTGGAAGGCTCCCCCTACATCGCGGCGTATGCGGCCAGCAAGCACGCGCTGCTCGGCCTGACGCGCGTCATGGCGAAGGAGTGGAAGGGCATCCAGGTCAACGCCGTCTGCCCCGGATTCGTCGATACGGCGCTGACGGAGCGCAGCGTTGCCAACATCGTCGCCGTCTCCGACCTGAGCCCGAAAGAGGCGCGCGAGGCGCTGGCGCGACAGAACAAAGGCGGCAAGCTCATCACCCCCACCGAAGTCGCTGACGCCGTAGCCAAACTAGTCCGCGAAGGGGGAACCGGGCAAGAGGTCGTGCTCGACTAGCTTGCGCGGAGCCGGCTTAGGGCTTTGTGCTTTGAGCTTTGCGCAGCAACCAGATCAATACTCTGCGCATGAACGGCTTGGGGCCTCGGGGGCTTGTGAGCGGGACGGCCGAGGCCCCTCCGCGCATGCCTCGCGAGCGGGTTCCCTGGTCGTTTCGCACAGCTCAAAGCACAAAGCCCAAAGCAGCGCGAGCGAAGCGAGCGCTATGCCGAGATCGGGTGTCGACAACCTAGCCAGCAACCACAGCTAGTCGGGGACGGGGAGCGGCTCCTCCGACTCCAGAGTTTCCTCGTCCGCCTCGCGCCACGGCAACCACGGGATGAACTCGTCTTCGCGTGTTGTCGCGGTACTCGAATCGCCGTGATAGATCTCGTACTCGACCCCTCCGGTTGACATCTCGGCTGCCTCGTCCTCGCGAAGACGGACCAGGATCTGAGTGGACGAGACCCCGCCCGCGCGAAGTTGCTCGAACGCGGTGGCTACGCGTCCCCATGAACATTCCGGCGCAACTTCCAGTTCGACGATCAATCCGTGGACCTTCTCTTTGGCTGCGCGAGCGTGAAGACTCGTACACCACGCCGACAGCGAACGCGACACATCAACGATCTCCTCCCCACATCTCCCGCTCCCGTCGGCGTGCAAGGCGAGCCGAATTCGCAGCACCTCGAATTCGTAACGCTCGTAGTTTATGTGCATTCCGAAGCTGATCGCGGAACATCGCAGGAACCGCTCACTGTCCCCTTTGCCCCGATATGCGATGCGAGCGGTGTGAAAGCCGCGACGTGGATCGCGGAGAAATGACTCCACCCGGCGCCACGGCACCTGTCGATCCACGCGCAGAAGCACGGTCCCCGCCAGCGCGTCTGTAGCCGCTGTCGCCGGAGGAGACCAGACGTGAACTCGGCCCCTCGCATCGAGTGTGACGACTTTGATGTTCGGATCACCACCCGGGCGTGGCGACGATGTCACGCTCGCCGGAAGCGTGACACGGGGTAGATCGCGCACGGATTGGCCGTCCGCGCACGCGCAACAGATCACAGAGGCCAGGGTTAGAGGGACGTTTCTCAAAAGTCATCTTCGCGGGCAGGATGGAGGCGCCCATTCTATCCTGCGGTTCGCTGCGCGGTTCCCCTGCCTGCAGAGACGGTGTCGGGTTTGGGGAGTGCGAGCTACCTGCAGATCACTTCCAGCAGCAGAGATGCCGACTGGAAGTGGGCTTGTACACTGACTGCATGCGGGGACTGGGTTTGACCATCAACGCGCTGGGGTTGATTCTGACTGTTGGCACGGCGCACGCCGGTGACCCATCGATCGAGTCGGTAGATTCCGTCACCAAGC
>CBDURV010000555.1:0-3183 GCA_965369495.1 uncultured bacterium | reverse complement strand
GGCCCAGTTCGAGATCGCCGTCCGGCACCTGCACCAGCGCGCGCGCCAGCGAGAAGTGCGAGACGAAGAGCCGGTCGTCGCGGGCCAGCAGTTTGGCCGACTCGGGAAACTGCTCCCAGTCGATGCGTTCGCCCTCTTCGCGGATGGCGCGCGCGATGGCGTCCGCTTCCTCGTTGGGCCCCGCTTCGCGCAGGTAGGGCGAACGCAGCAACGGCAGCAGTTCGCGCACCGGGAGATCAGAAAAGCGCGTGCGCAAAAAGATGTCCAGCGCGCGGCCGAGCGGGCCCGCCGCCAACGGCTCCGGCCCGTAGATGCGCAGGGGAATGCCGTAGCGCTCGAACGCGGCGCGGTAGAGGTCATGGAAGCCCGCGAAGCCGCGACGCACCAGCAGGAAGTCCTTGGGCGGACGCCCCGACCGCGCGACGTGGCGCGCCAGTCGATCCGCTTCGTCCTCGTGCGATGCGGCGGCGAGGATGCGCACAACGCTCCCGACCACGGGCTCGGCCGACTGGAACAGGCCAGCTTCGATCGCGGCCAGCATGCCGGAGGCGCGGTGGTTGCCTTCGAGCGTCTCGCGCCGAAAGCCAACGAACGAGTCCGCGGTGCGCGCGGCGGTGGCGAAGACCGGCGAGGCCGCCAGCGGCAGCGTCACGATCGTTTCGGTGGCCTGCCCGGCCAGCAGATCGATGATCTGCTTTTGCACCGGCGTGAAGTCGTGAAAACCATCCACCAGCAGCAGGTCGAGGGGCGGCGCCGCGTCGCGGAAGCGGGCGCGCGTCTCCAGCAGCAGATCCTCGTGGTCCTTGCCGATCGCCGCCAACCGCACGCCATAGTCCACGGCCGCCTCGAACATCAGTCGCGCGCGATGATCTTCGTCGAACTGCGCGCGCGCCAACTCGACCGCGGCGGCGAGGTCGGTGCCCTGCTCCTTGATCTCCTTGACCGCCGACAGGAACTCGGCGCGCAGGCCGGGTTGCGCCGCCGCGCCCCCGAAGCCCCCCAAAAGAACCTCACCCGCGATGCGATCCCGCCGCGCCTCCGGCACCAGTTCGCCCAAGCGGCACCCGCCGAACTGTTCGGCCAGCGAGGTGAAGGTGTGGATCACCTTCTGGCCCAGTCCGCGCGTCCGGTCGAGCAGCGCGTAGCGCAAATGCTCCGCCTGCGAGTAGGTCGGCACGAGCATCAGGCAGCGGCCCGGCAACGCCGCCGTCAACCGTTCGAGGCAACGCTGCGTCTTGCCCGTCCCGGCGCGTCCAACCAGCAGAATGCCGCTCACTATGGGAACTTACGTGCCTACGCCGACAGCCTCACAGCTTCCCCGGGAGGCTGGCCGATTCTTCAGACAGTAGGTCGTCGCTGCCGGTGGGCACCGGTATAGTGGGCGGCTTCGCGCGCGAGCACTCCATGAAGGCAACAATCAACCGCTCGGTCGCCGTCCTCGGCACCGGTAGCTACCTCCCCGATCGCCTCATTTCGAACGACGTGCTCGAGGGCCTGATCACGAACTTCGACTCGGAACGATCGGGTGACTTCGGCACCTGGGTTGACCGCGTCACGCAGATCCACGAGCGTCGCTACGTGGACGAGCAGACGGCCGGTGACCTCGGCGCGATCGCCGCCAAGCGCGCGCTCGAGATGGCCGGCGTCAAGGCGACCGAGCTCGACATGATCCTGTTCGCCTCGTTTACCGGCGCCTCGTCCGTGCCCGGCGACCATGTGCTGCTGGCGCGGGAGATCGGCGCCGACGCGACGCCGTCGATCACGATCACCGCCGCCTGCGCCGGTTCGGTGATCGGCATGGCGATGGCCTACGGCATGCTCTCGTCCGGGATGATGAAGCGCATCCTGGTCGTCGGCACCGAGACGATCTCGCCGGTGCTCGACTACGCCGATCCGCTCACGACGATCCTCTTCGGCGACGGCGCAGGCGCGGCGGTTCTCGGAGTGGTGCCGGAGTCGAACGGAGGCATATTGCCGCCGATGCTCGGGCACGACTTCAACTTCGAGAACATCACGATGCCCAACATCAACATCCCGTTCCTCTCCCAAGAGCGGGAGCCGAAGCGCGACGGGCGCCCGCGGGCGGTCGAGCAGGGCTACCTGAAGATGATTGGCGGTCCGAGCGTGCTGCGCAACGCCGTCAACACGATGTCGGGCTGCGTGCGCGACGTGCTGGGCTACGACAAGTTCGACGACCCGGCGCTCAAGGACACGCTGGCGCAGGTGCGACTCGTCCCCCACCAGGCCAACGGGCGCATCGTGGACGGTCTGATCAAGAAGCTGGGCACCAGCCCCAAGCGCACGGTCAAGACGCTCTACCGCGCCGGCAACATCTCGGCGGCCAGCAGCATGATCGCGCTCGACCATGCGTTCCGCGTCGGCAACGTAAAGGCGAACACCGATCCCGACACGGGCCGCATCCTCAATCTCGAGGATGTGCACGACCCGATCGAAAAGGGTGAACTCGTCGTCATGCCCACAATCGCCGCCGGCTATCTATTTGGCGCGTTCGGCTTCGTCCACCCCGGTTAAGAGCCGGAGGCTTCAAGCTTCCAGCCTCCCCCCGGTTATCCTCTGTCCGTGCCCGACCCCAAGCTCCGTCCGATTGCCTCCGACCGCTATACGGAGTTCGAGTTGGTCGGCAAGGGCGGCATGGGCGTCGTCTATCTCGCGCTCGATACGGAGCTGAGTCGGCGCGTCGCGTTCAAGATGGTGCTGCCCGATCCGGGCGCCGACCAGAGCACGCCCGCCCCCGCGACCCCCCTCGCCGCTACGCCGCCCAAGACGCAATCGGGCACGGGACGCTCCTTCGACGAACTGCGCATGCGCTTCTTGCAGGAGGCGTGGGTCACCGGCGCGATGGAGCACCCCGGCATCGTGCCGGTCTACGAACTGGGCGAAACCGACGAGGGCATCCCCTACTACACGATGCGCTACGTGAAGGGCGAGCGCACGCTCAAGGTGGCCATCGAGTCGGCACAGAGCTTCGACGAGCGCCTCGCGCTGCTCGAGCCCTTCCTCAAGATCTGCGACACGATTCGCTATGCCCACGCGCAGGGTGTCGTGCACCGCGACATCAAGCCGGAGAACGTCGCGCTGGGTTCGTTCGGCGAGGTGATCGTGCTCGACTGGGGCCTGGCCAAGATGGAGGGCCAGCCCGACATCTCGGGCGGCGACTGGCAG
>CBDURV010000554.1:0-3197 GCA_965369495.1 uncultured bacterium | reverse complement strand
GGTTGCGGTCTCACCGACGCCGCGCACCTGATGACCGACGCGTTGCGCCCGGCGGCGGAGGTGCGGGAGGGGGTCACCGAGTCCACTGCACAGTTGGGCGGCGAACGCGTCCACGTCTATCGCCCGACGGACGCGCCCGATGATCCCCCCGCACTCGTGCTCGTCGCCGGCGCGGTGGACGACGGTCACGAAGACGATCGGCTTGTAGCCTTTGCGCGCGCGTTCGCCCGGCGTGGTTTCCTGGTCGTCACGCCCGACCTGCGAGCCATGCGGCAGTTCCGCATCGACATCGATGATCCCGAGCGCATTGCCCGCGTCACGCTGGCACTCCCGACCAAGCGCCCCGTCTCGCTCGCCGGCATTTCCATCGGCGCCTCCTATTGCCTGGTCGCCGCGACGCGTCCGGAGGTGCGCGACCGCATCGCCGGCGTGCTCGACTTCGGCGGCTATGCCGATCTCGAGGCGCTGCTGCAGCTATGGCTCACCGCCCCCATCCCGGAGACACCCGGAATCTTCGATCCGCTCGGAGAAGGGCGACACCTCGTGCTCAACGGCAACCGCGATCGCTTGTCGCCGCCGCTCTACGAGGCCGCGATGGCATCCACGCAACCCCTGAGCCTCGCGGAAGCGGACGCCCTGCTCGCGCCGCTCCAGGCCGAGTTCGTCGCCATGTCCCCCACCCGTTGCGGCGCCCTGCCCACCGCACCCATCTTCATCCTGCACGGCGCGGAGGACCCTGTCGTCCCGGCGTCGGATGCCGAAACGCTGCTGGCCTTCTACAAGGCGAACGGCGTCCCGGTCCGCATGCTCATCACGCACCTGTTCGACCACGTCGAGCAGGAGGGCGGCACACCGTCGCTGGCGAGTTCGCTGCCGCTGTTGCGCTTCACGGCCGCGTTTCTGCGAGCAGCGCGCGCCCCCGCACGGCACAGATAACAGCCCTCCAAATAAAAAGTAGGGGCAGCTACACCGCTGCCCCTGTGACCACGAGCCGGTCCCGATTTAGCTCGATGGTCGGAAATGTTTGATTGTTACTAGCGCGCCACGGGCTGCATGAATACGTCCAGCTCGGGGTTGAGCATCGTGATCTTGTCGATGGCGATGCGTCGATAGGTCGCAATGCGGAGCAGCAGCTTGCGCAGCTCCGGCACGCGCTTGAGCATCGCCCAGTTGAGGTCACTTCCGAAGTCCGCCTGGGCGCCGCCGCCGAACATCTTTTCGAGCGCGTCGAACGGGCCGCCGCGAGCGGGCAGCTCCGTCAGGTGGAACGTTTCGTCCTCCTTGAGGCCCGCCTTGTTGCGGGCGTAGACGATCGCGTCGCGCAGGCCGCCGAGCTGATCGACCAGCCCGTGCTCCTTCGCGGTGCGACCGGTCCAGACGCGGCCCTGGGCGACTTCGTGGATCTCCGCGGGCGTCTTGCCGCGACCCGCCGCGACCTTGGCGACGAAGTCACCGTAGAGCGCCTGCATGGTGCCGCGCAGGACGGCGCGATCATCGTCGCCCATGCCCTTGCTGGTCATGAATGCGGCGGCGCGCTTGCCACGCGTGATGCGCTGCGGGTTGATGCCGATCCACGGGAAGAACTCGTCCATGTTCGGAATCATGCCGACGACGCCGATGGAGCCGGTAATGGTCTGCGGCTCGGCGAAGATCGCGTCCGCGTTCATCGAGATGTAGTAGCCGCCCGAAGCCGCGACATCGCCCATCGAGGCGATCACCGGCTTCTTCTCCTTGGCCCGCGCGACGGCGCGCCAGATCATGTCGCTCGCGAGGGCGGAGCCACCGGGGCTGTTGACGCGCAGCACGATCGCCTTGACGTCCTTGTCCTTGCGCGCCTTGTCGATCGCCTTGACGATCGTGTCGGAGCCCATCGAGGCGATGCCGCCGGTCCAGTCGTACTGGCTCTTGCCGGACGTGATCGCGCCGGTGCAGTAGATGACGGCGATGCGGGGGCCGGGCTCGCGCTTCTTCTTGGCGCCGCCCATGAACGCGGTCATGAGGATCTGCATGGCGGCCATGGGGTTGTTGGGGTCGATGGTCGTCCCCTTGCCCTTGCCGTACTTGCTGGTCTTCAGGACCTTCTTGCCGGGGAACATCGCCTTCATGCCGACGAGGAACTGGTCGCGGTATTCGATGCGGTCGATCAGACCGGCCTTTTGCGCCTCGGCGCCGTAGAAGATGCCCTTGTCGATGAGCTTCTTGACGGCGTCCTCGGAAAGACCGCGCCCCTCGGCGATGGCCTTGACCATCGTGCCGAAGAACTCGTCGAGAATCGGATCGAGCGAGCGCTTCTGCGCGTCGGACATGGTGTCGCGCACCATCGACTCGCCCGCTGTCTTGAAGTCGCCGATGTGGACGACGTCGAACTTGATGTGGAGCTTGTCGAGCAGCCCCTTCATGTACATCATTTCGATCGCCAGCCCGGGCAGCATGACCATGCCGGTTTCCGGCATCGACGCGCGGTCGGCGACGCCGGCCAGCACGAGGTCGGCGGTGCTGTAGTTCTCCTTGTAGATGAAGACCTTCTTGCCCGACTTGCGCAGTTCCAGCAGCGCGTCACGCACCTCCATGAGGCGCGCCCAGCCGACCTGGACGCCGTCGAGCTTGAGGATTACACCGGCCAACTCGGGGTCACGGGCCGCTCGGCGAATCTCGTTGAGGAACGCCAGATAGTTGAGCTGCTGCCGGCCGAACGGGTTGGCGGCGAAGGGATCCTCGGCGGCACTCAGCTTGACCGATATCTCGGCAATCAGCGCCTGCGGGGCGGGCTTGGCCTCGATCTTGATGTCGCCCCTAGTGGCGCTCCTAGTGGCGCTGTCGGGCTTGGCCGCATCTTGGGCGATCGCGGGAATCGCCAGCAGGAGCAGGGCGACGAGTGCGTGGGCGGTGATCTTCATTCGCAGGACACTACTCAAGCAGCGTGCCGTTCAATTCGCCTGAAAATCCCCCGTTTGCAGGGTTCCCGCCGCCCTCCCATGTGCGAAATCCTTACGCCCCGCCCCCAAACCGCCGGACGGTGTTCCGAACCCTCGCCCCCTTTGCTAGTTTGCGCTCATGAGCTACGAAGCCCCCGACTTCTTCGGAATCGACGATCTGCTGACCGAGGACGAGCGGATGATCCGCGACACCGTCCGCGACTGGGTCTCGGAGCGGGTGATTCCGACCATTGGCGATCACTACCTGGCGGGAACCTTCCC
>CBDURV010000553.1:0-3205 GCA_965369495.1 uncultured bacterium | reverse complement strand
GTGCGTCCCGAACCCGCCGACGTGGTCGTCAACACGACTCCCGTCCCTGCCCCCGAGACCCCCTACCTTGTCGATCTGCGCTACGGCGCATTGGCGAATGATGGTTCCGCGAAAGTCGATGGGCGTCAGTTCCTGCTGACCCAGGCGCGGCACCAGTACCGGTTGTTCACGGGCGGGGAACTCGATTGAGAGTCCTCTTGATCGGGCCTCGGGGCGCGGGCAAGAGCAGCGTGGCGAGGGTGCTCGCCGACCGGGCGGGGCTGTCCCATCTCGATACGGATGCGCTCATCGAGGCGCGCACGGGGCGAACGGTTCCTGAACTGATGGCGGACGGCAGCTTTCGCGCACACGAACGCGCGGTGCTGGGCGAGACGCTTGCGGGCGGGCCCGCCATCGTCGCGGCGGGCGGCGGCGCGGTGCTCTGGGACGGACTCGCGGCGGCGGTGCGAGGTTGGACGGTCGTACACCTCATGGCGTCGGTCGAGACACTGGCGCGGCGCATCCGGACGGACGCCCAGGTACGTCCCTCATTGACCGGTCGCGTGGCCCACGAGGAGGTCGCCGATGTCGTGCGCTCTCGAAACGACCTTTATGTCGCCCTCGCCGACTTCAGCATCACGACCGATAAGTTCGAAGTAGAAGAGGTGGCCGAGATGATTCTCGTGCGGATGTGCGCCGGTTGATCGGCACGGGTTCGGTCGGACGTTACACTCGGTGGCCCGCCCTGCACCCATCCGTCCGCTCGATCGTCTCCATGCGCCGCATTGTTGCCCTTCTCCTCCTCGCCTCGTTCGTGCAGGCGCAGTCGGTTGACCAGTTGGTCGAGCAGGCCGTCAATGCCACCACGGGCGTGAAGCAGCGGATGGCGTTGATGGAGGACCTGATGAAGCGCGAGGGCGGCGATGCAGCGCTCGCGCAACGCGCGCTCGACCCCCTGCGTGATCCCGAAGTGGTTCACATGGCGGTGGAGGTCCTGCTCGACGCCGATCGCGCGGGTCCGTTCATGGCGACGATCTGCAAGCTGATGCAGAGCAAGAGCCACCGCGAGAAGGTCGCCCAGCGTGTGTCCCGGTACACGGAGGCCAACGCGACGAAGGGCCGAGCGCTGGTGCAACAGCTCAGCGATCTGGCGCGCAACGCGCAGGGGGGCGATACCGATCTGCGCCTCGCGGCGATCCAGCTTCTCGGTCGCATTCCTTTGCGCGCCGCCGTCGAGGAGATCGCCACCGTCTGGAAGGAGGCGAAGGATCCCGGCCTGCGCGCTCGCTGCCGGGTCGAGTTGGGCGACCTGCTCGGCGTAGACACCGGTAAGGCGGCCCTCGCCGCACTCCGCGGCCAGAGCTACGCGACCTACTACGACCTGCTCAAGGGAGCCATGCGTCGCATGAAGGCGCGCGCCGACCGTGCCGAGGAGCGGCTCAAGAGCATTCGCGGCAAGTACTTCGACCGCGCCACGCCCGAGGAGGTGTTCGGCATCTTCGCGTCGGACGAAGAGGAGGACTTCAAGCCGTTCGCGGCGACGCGCGCCAAACAACTCGCCAAGGACAAGCGCTACGGAGCGAAGGGGGTCGACTACTTCACGGGCCAGATCGTCGAGTGCCTGCTCAAGGAACTCAAGACGGGTGACTTGCGCACGGCGGAAGCGTTGATCGAGACGCTGCAGACGCTCTACGCGACGCAGGCCATCGGTAAGAAGAAGCTGCCGCGCGCGCCCGAGGTACGTGACGCGTTGCGAGCCCGCGCTTCCGGCCCGGTGGGGCAGGAGCTCTTCGCATTGGCGGCCATCGGCCTGC
Organism: uncultured bacterium; assembly: GCA_965369495.1. Classification (GTDB taxonomy): domain Bacteria; phylum Planctomycetota; class PLA2; order PLA2; family PLA2; genus JBCDBY01. Next base: position 1,412 of record CBDURV010000553.1, on the reverse strand, counting down.
TCGGGGCGATGGGCGCCGATTCGACCGACGCGATCGCGGACTACGCCGACCGGCACGCCAGCACGAATGTGCGCACGACGGCCGTCAAGGCACTCGGCGATCTCGCCTCGGGAGGGGGGGATGCGAAGCTCAAGGCGCGCGTGGGCGAGTTGTTGGCCCGCCTGCTCAAGAGCAACCCGCCGCGAGCCGTTCGGAGCCAAGTGATTTTTTCCCTTCGTTCGGCGCCTTCGCCCGCGGCGATCGGTGCGATTGAGATGATCCTCTTCCCGACGGATCCGAAGGATGCGCTCGACGCCGGCGATATCGTCCTCTGCATCGAGTTGTTGGCGCAGAGCCCGTCGAAGGATGCGCTGGCCACGCTTGAGCGGCTGGTGGTGGCGCCGACCGATGTCGGCCTTCGCATCACCGCGGTCAAGGAGGGGCTCGTCCGCCGCGCACGGGATGGCAAGGACCGCGAGGAGGTGCTCAGGTTCCTCGCGAACCTGGTGCGCAACGTCAAGCAGCCGGAGGAGTTGCGTAGCGGCGTGCTCACGGCACTCGGCGCGGAGGGCGATAGCGCTGCATCCGCCCTGCTGGGAACGCTCGCGGCCGATCCGAAACTGGACCCCAAGCTGCGCAAGACCGCCTCGAAACAGCGTCTCGCCCTCGCGACGCGTCTGCTTCAGCGCGTCGAACAGTTGACGGACGACGGTCTCGCCGCCATCGCCGTGATCCTCGTCGAGGAGCGTGCAAGACCCGGCATCGACGCGGCCGCGCTGCTCACGATTGCGCGCAATGCCGTCCATGCGGCTGACCGGCGCGGCCTCAAGGCGAGCCGCTGCCGGGAGATGTACGCCACGTTGCTGGCGAGCCAGAAGGGCGCGCAGCGCGCCGAGGTGCGCGCCGCGTGGAAGAACGCGGCGGACAAGGCTGCGGCGGACGGACTCGCACCCGACGACCAGATCCGCATTCTCGACACCTATCGCCGGCTTCTATTGCCCACCGATCCCGCCGTCAAGGCGCCCCGCGCGGACGTGGAGGAGTATGTGCGCACAAGCCTGCGTCTGAGCGTGGTGGCGGAACACAAGGGCAAGCCCGCCGCGGGTTTGCGCTACTGGCTGGACGCGTTCGATGCGGCGGTGGTGCGGCTTCGCGATCGCAAGCTCGCCGACAGCGTGAAGGGCGCCCAGCCCCGCGGCAATCTCGAGGGTGAGCTTGCAACCCGCCGGGAACACCTCGCGCGGCAACTTGACGCGCTTCCGCCTCTCAAAAAGAACGGATAAGCGGCGCTGCCCGACCGCTGCGCGATCCGGTTCTTGACACGCCCCGATCCGCCCCTACTTTTGACCGCTTGCCGGTGGGGTAGCTCAGTCGGTTAGAGCACAGGATTCATAACCCTGAGGTCGGCGGTTCAAGTCCGCCCCCCACTACCA
>CBDURV010000552.1:0-3209 GCA_965369495.1 uncultured bacterium | reverse complement strand
CGGCGGGCGCGGAATCGGCGGCCTGTTCCACGCCATTCTCAACGAGGAGCCGGAGGCGATGACCGCGGGCACGCCGACTCACCTCCGCCAGGTCGTCGAACTCTGCCTGCGTAAGACGCCGGCCGATCGCCCGTCGCAATTCGGCATCATCCAGCGCTGGCTGCAACCGTCCGCGGCGACCGGCGAACCGCTGGCCACCGTGCTCGCCGAGTCCCCGGCGCCGACCCGCATACTCCACGGCCATGCGCCGCTGCTGCGACGCTTCCTGCCGGCCGAGCAGGAGCAGATGAAGGGACGCGGACGGACCGTGCTCGTATCCGGCGACGCCGGCATCGGCAAGTCCGCGCTGCTGCGCGCCATGCGTCGGCGCGCTCGCGCCCGCGGCGCACTTTGGGTCGATGTCTCCATTTCGCCGCTGCACGGATTGCACGGCCCGCTGGTACTCGCGCTGGAGGAAGCGCTCGGCATCCACAAGCAGGGCCCGCCCATCTTCGACGTGTCCACCTCGACGCAGCGCCTGCTGCACGAACTCTTCGGCGAAGAGGGCAAGCATGCCCCGAGCGACCAGCGCGGCCTGTTCTGGGCAACCGAGCAGGTGCTGCGCGCACTCGCCGGGCGCGGGCCTCTCTGCCTCGCCCTCGACGACGCGCAGAACGCGAACGCGGAGGACCGCCTGCTGCTCATGCATCTTGCGCAGTACCTGCCGGCGGCCGGCATCCTGCTCGTCGTCGCCTGCCGCACCGGCGCAGACGAAGCGCGGTCGGTGCCGGACGAGCTGCTCGGCTTGACGGGCCTGACCCACATACCTGTCACGCCGCTTTCCGATGCCGACTCCTGCGCGCTCATCGAAGAAGCGCTCGGCACCACCCGCATCGCCCCGGAAATCCTCAAAAGCGTCACACGGCTGGCCCAGGGCAACCCGCACCTCTGCACGGAGATCTCACGCCACCTCTTGGAAACGGGGGCAGTGCGCGTGGAGCAAGGCCAGTCCGTCACGGGGCCCGTCTGGGAATCGGCGGAGCTGCCGCGCCGACTGCGCGATCTCACCACCCTGCGACTGGGCGCGCTTTCGGAGGAGCACCGCCAACTTCTCGATGTCGCCGCGGTGGATGGGGTTGCGTTCGACGCACCCGCTCTGGCAGCCGTGACCGGCGACCCCAATCTCACCATCCTGCGGCAGCTGCAGCAGATCCAGCGGCGGCACCGCCTCGTGGAAGCGACCCACGACGGCTATCGATTCACGAGTGCGGCCATCCGCGACGTCGTCTACGGCGACCTCGCGCCGGAGATGCGGCGCGCCCTGCATGACGCGCTGGCGCGGCACCTCGAAGTACGGGCGGCGGACGGGGATTCCCGCGCCACGGCCGCCCGTGTAGGCACGCATTGGGAACACGCGGGCGATCTCGACCGTGCGCGTCCGTTCCTGCGGGAGGCGGTCGCCAACGCCTTGGGCCGCTTCGAGTCCACGCGCGCGGTGGCGTTGGCGAAGCGCGCGGGCCTCGTCGCCGATGCGCTCGATCCGGAGACCGTCGCGGATTGCGGTGAACTCCTGCTCGACCTCGCCGCCGCCCGCGGATCCGGCGGCGACCCGGAGGAGGGCCACGCGCTGCTCGACATGATCGAGGCGGTCATCGAGAGCGGCGATCCCCTCCACCATCGCGCGCTTGTACGCAAGGCGGACTTGAGCTACCGGCACGAAGGACGTGCCGCCGTCGATACCGAAGCGCTCACACGGGCATCCGACGAGCTTCCGCTGTGCGGCGAGCGGGCGCAGGCGCGCATCCTGCTCGGCACCATCGCCAAGTACGACCACCGTCTGGACGACGCCGAGCGCCTCTTTCGCGATGCGGACGAGATCGTGCGCGAACTGGGAATCGACTCGCTTCACGCGGTTTGCCTCAACGAGTTGGCATCGATCGCGCTACGGCGCGGCACGCCCGAGATCGCGGCCGCGCTCTACATGGATGCGGCGCGCGTCGCCGAGCACTGCGGGCGTCGGGCCAACGCGGCGGCGAGCCGGGTCAACGCCGCGATTGCCGCGTTCGATTGCGGTCGTACCGACGGACTGGTCGCATCGCTCGATCAGGCGGTGCATCTGATGGCGCATGAGGGTGCGCTCCGCCATGTCGGCCACGTGCGCATGGTGCTGGCGCACGTTCACTGGGCCGAGGGCAATCTCGACATGGCCGAGCGCAATGCGGCCGACGCCGCGGCGACCCTCGAGGAGCTGCAGTTTCTTCCCGGCCTTACCGCCGCACTCCGCATCCGCGCCGAATTGCGAGGCGTGGCAGGCGACATGGCGCAGGCCGATGCCCTCTTCGAGCGGGCGCGTGAACTGGTCGATCGCTCGGGCAACGCGCGCATCCAGCGGCGCATCCACTCGCTCGCAATGCTGCTGCACCTCTGGAATGGCGATCCCGCCGCGGCGGAGGGCACCGTGTCGGAGTCGATCGCGTTGTTGCGGGACGACGCGGCGGAGCGTGGCGCGATCGCTCTCGACCTGGGCGAGGCGGTGCTCTACGGCCTGCCCGCTTCGCACGTCGCCGAGGCGCTCGCTGCGCTCGAGCAAGGCGAGGACGCCTCCGCCAGGGCGCTGATCGAGCTGATGCTGGCATGGGCGCGGGGAGACGAGCAGGCGCTGCCCCGCCTGGCGGACGAGTTCCGCGCGGTCCCGCTTGGCTATCGACGCGCCGCGCTGCACGCGGCGGCGCGCATCGTCGCGCTCGAGGGAATCCGTGCGCGGGACGGCGTCGCGGCGGCCGTCGAATCGGCACGCGACCTGCTTGCCGACGTGCGGGAAATCGGTCACGTCTGGCAGGAGCTGCTCGTCCTGAACTGGCTCGAACGGCACGCGCCCGACGGTTCCTGGGACGCCGCGCTGCGCAAGTGCGCGCAGTGCCACAAGCCGGCCGCGCGCGCCATGATCGACGCGCCCGCCCTCGCGGCCGGCTGGTGGACGCCTACGTCCGGTTAGGGGCGCGTGCCGCTACACGTCGTGCAGAAGTTCGCAGATCGTGAAGACGACGGCCTTGTTGTTGTTGTCCGAACTCTTCGGAACCTGTGCGTACTGGTACGCGAGGTAGGCGTGCACCCACGTCGATTCGTCGGAATGGCCGTTGAACCCGTACTGCTTGCGGTACGCGACCGCGTTCTCGACGAGCGTCTTGCGGGTCGCGCCGGCGGCGCCCGCGAAGTGTCCGCCCCCGTCC
>CBDURV010000551.1:0-3215 GCA_965369495.1 uncultured bacterium | reverse complement strand
CGGCTCGAAGCCGTCATCCACGATGAACTGCGCGAATTCCGGCGCGCAGCGAATGTGGCGCTCGGGCTCCCGGGGCAATTCATCCAGCGGCACCGCGCCCAGCACATAGCGCAGGTAGAGCTCGGATTCGCGGATGTTTTCCACGTATTCGCCGCAGCGATCGCAGTTGTAGCCCTCGTCGCAGTCGCTCATATCAGGTCTCGGTATCCAGCATCAGGGTAACCGGGCCGTCATTGACGAGTTCGACCTCCATCATCGCGCCGAAGCGCCCGGTCTCGACCTCGACCCCCTCGGCGCGCAGCAGATCGCAGTAGCGCTCGTAGAGCCGTTCCGCCTCGACCGGCTCGGCTGCCGAGACGAACGAGGGCCGGTTGCCCTTGCGCACGTCGCCGCACAGCGTGAACTGCGAGACGACGAGGGCGCGCCCCTCGGCGTCGAGAAGATTGCGGTCAATCGGCTTCGCGTCGCTGGGAAAGAGCCGCAGTTTGGCGGTCTTGCGCGCCAGCGCCTGCGCCTCTGCCTCCGTGTCGCCAGCCACGACCCCCAGCAGGATCATGTAGCCGCGCCCGATGGACCCGACGGAATTCCCGTCGACCCGCACCGCGGCGCGGCTCACCCGCTGGATTAGGGCGATCATTTTCCCGGAGGAGCCGTCAGCTTCTTCTCGGACGCCGGGCCGGCAAAGCCTTCGACGGCCGCCTTGAGCTTTTCGCCGCGCTTGCCTTCCGGGCGCTTGTGGTGGCCGCTCGCCGCCTCGAAGCCCTTCTTCATCGCGGAGAAATCGAGCTTGAGCACGGCGCCCACCACGACGCTCCGGTCCCGGAACTTGAGCTGATCCTCGAGCGCGAACTTCATGTCCGGCTTCCAGCCACCCTTGATCTTGGCGCGCTCGCGGCGCATGTCCTTGAGTTTTTGCCCCTGACCGCCATGCCCGCCGCGCCGCATGTGCGGGTAGTTGGGGCGCGTCGCGGGATCGACCAGATCCTGGTACGGGACGCCGTTGATGTAGACGTAGTAGTCCTGGCCCGGCTTGATGAACTCGTCGGTCAGGTAGATGGTGGCGGACTTGGCGTGACGCACGAGCACGTTGAGGCGCTGGTCCTTCTTGTCCCACGTCGCATCCACGCGGTAGGGCTTGATCGGCTCCCAGCGGACGGTGAGATCCTCATCGACCATGCTGCCGCCATGCGCCGGCCGCTTGATGCCGATGGAGATGACCCCCTCGCCCTCCGGCTCCTTCTCGAACTTGAAGGTCGCGAACGCCATGCGCAGATCCGCCATCTTCTTGATCTCTTCGCCGAGCGCCGAGACGATCACGTCCCCCGCCTTGAAGCCGCTGCGGGCGGCGAGGCTGCCGGGTACGACGCCCCGCACGCGCACGCCTCCCTTGCGATGGTTGCGGTCCCAGCTGACGCCGAAGTCCTCGCGGATGAGCGTGCCCTCGGGGCGCAGCAGCTTGATCCAGCGCTTGTAGACGAACCAGACGCGTTTCTGCTTTTCGGGCTGCGGGTTGGCCCCTGCATTTGCGCCGCCGTTCCCGCCGCCATTTCCGCCGCCACCGACCTCAAAGGTCGACTCCTCGTCGTCGTCTTCCTCTTCTTCGGCGTCCTCTTCCTCCTCCTCGATCAGTTCGCTGAGGTCGTGAGGGACCGGCTTGCCGGCCGCCTTGAGTTCGGCGACCTTCTTGCGGATCTGAAGATACTGGCGCTGCTTTCTCTGCTCGTTTTCGAGTTCGTCCTCGGGCACTTCGCGCGCGAAGAGCAGCTCGACCTCGTCGTTCCACTGCTTGTCCTTGATCAGCTTGGCGAGGTCGGTGCCCTTCTTGACCACCGTGCCCTCGACCCTGACGAGCACGTCGCCGCCGGTGATCGACGCGCGACTGGCGCCCAGCGCCGTACGGGTGACAGCCTTGCCCATGGGCCAGGCGTCGCGGTTGTCCAGCGTGAGGCCGAGCTTCTTGGCCGGCTCCTTGCGCTTCTTGGGGGGCGCCCAGTTGAGGCGCGTGGACGGGAACTGGCGACCGCGCGGCGGCTTGACGTCGGCGTCGTAGCCCTGCACGTCGAGCCAGAGCGAACGCAGGCGCTGCGGCCCATCGGTTTCGATATCGACCTCGTTGGCGAGCGCCTTGCGCTTGTGCTTCGGGTCGAGCAGGAAGCCGATGATCTGCGACTTGATCCGCTCGAGGTAGTGGAAGTCCGAATTGGATCCCATCTGGACGCTCAGCGTCACGCGCACGCGCTTGTCGAAGAACGGCTTGAGCCCGGCGATGAACTTGTTGGCGTTCTTGTCGCCGAAGCGCGACTTGAGGGTGCCGGGAACGCCCATGAGCACGTCCATGCGATCGAGCGTGCCCAGATAGATGGGTCGAATCATCGCGGCCATCTCGTACGGGTCGCCGGTCATCGGCATGAGCACGTTGAAGGTGCCCGGCATCGACTGCGCGACGTACCAGCAGGCATCGGCGCCATCGAGCGCGCCCATCAGGCCCACGCGATCCTCGTCGATGTTGAAGCGCTGCTTGATCTTCTGCAGCGTCCACTCGATGAGCTTCACGCCCTCCGGTGTCCACCACTCCGCGCCGCCACCGGTGTAGGGCGCGACGAACAACACGTTGTGCTTCTCGGCCACGTCGCGGAACTTGCGAATCGCGACGTCCGCCTTGGTCGCGCCCTGCCCGACCGTCTCCCACGCATCGTGGTGCATGTAGATCAGGACCGGAATGCGCGCGTCGTCCTTGGCGGTGTAGCCCTTCGGCAGCCAAAGCGAAAAGCCGCGGTTCTTGCCGTCGGCTCCGCGGTAACGAACGCCGTAGTTCTTGCCGCCGTGCCGCAAGCCCACTTCGGTCACCATCGGGCGCTGGTAGTAGGGGCCGGTCATGAGCCCCTCCTTGAACGAGTCCCAGTCGAGGTCGGTGCGCGCGAAGAGCTTGGCGATGTAGTCGTCCCGCTCCTTCTGCTTGCGCGTGCTCAGCACCGCGCGGACGCCCTTGACGACCTCCTCGTTGTACTTCTCATCCCCCTCGGCAACGGCGTCGCCGGTGAGGATCAGGCCCAGTGCGAGCAGGAATGCCAAGGTCAGTGCCAACTTCGTTTTCATCACGGTCCTCGAAAGTGGTTCTTCGGTGGATCTAGCGGAAGGTGGATTCTAAGCGCAACGGGCGGGGCTGGCACGAATCCCGCTGACCGCCTACCCTCTCCGCGTGCCTGTCATCGAGG
>CBDURV010000550.1:0-3216 GCA_965369495.1 uncultured bacterium | reverse complement strand
GCGCGCAGTTGGAGCATGATTCCGGGCGCCTCGCCGGTCTTCTCTCCGAATTGCGGCTTCGCCTCCTCGACCGGGCAACGCAGGACCGTGAGCGGGCCGAACTTCATATCGAAGGAGGCGGCCGTCACCTTGCGCTCGCTCACGTATTCGCTTTCGCGCATCAGGTTGCCGAGCGTCCGCTCGAGGTCGCGCACCCGCTCCGGCGTAGACGTCGGCAGCGGTTGCGCGAGGTCCACCTCGGCGCGCTGCGCGTCCTGCAGCCACGCCTTGCCGGGTGCGGTGCAGGCCATCAGCAGCCCGAGTGCGAGAGGGATCGTCGTTCTCATTTCCCCGCCTTGAGTTTCGCGAGCAGTTATTTCAGGGCCGCCTTCTGCTCCGCGTTCAACTTGAGCGCGGGGGAGTGCTTGAACGTGTCGCCCTGCAGCGAGACCCACTCGATCAGGACGGCGACGCCGTCGCGTTCGGCGGAGAGCCCCTCCATCTTGCGCACGCCCTCGAACCACATCTTCGCCGACTCGGGCTTGTTCTCGACGGTGAGCGTGTACCACGCGCGGTAGTAGGCGAGCGCGCGGTTCTGCGCGTCGTCGGCCCGGACAGCAACCACGAGAGTGAGAAGGACGAGCGGGATAAGACGCATTACAGCTAGCGTAACGTGGCAATCCGCACGCGGGTTCGACGCTCGCCGATTTCCTCGAAGACGGGGTGCGGAACGTCGAACTGTCCGATCACGGTGAGGTTGGTTCGCGCGTGCCGGCTCAGTGGTCCGGTGACATACGAGCCCGCGCCGGCCAAGGCCAGAGGGAGCATGAGTTGATCGGCGAGATGCACGCCAACCGGCGCGGCATCCTTCAGGTAGCGACGGATCTGCGAAGCGGCGGCACCGGCAACCTGTTCCGCGGAGACGCCCCGACTGCCGAACGCGCAGCAGGTCTCCGTGACGAACTCGCTTTCAAGCGTGCAGACCACCGCGTTGCCGGAGCCGCGGGCGCCTTGGACCGGCTGGATTTGCACTTCGTCTTCGCTCCAGGAGAGCCGCGAGCGAAGTGTCTTCGCCTCGCGGCGCGCCACGTCATCGGGAAGATTGGAAACGAGGATGCGCGCACGCCGCACGCGGGTCTTGCCCCGCTGATCCAGTTCGATCGGCTCCCAGCTCCCTACCGGCTCGATCTGTGCGGTGAGCGATCCGCCGCCCGCCGGGGCGAAGCCGTGGCGATCGAGCACCAGATCGACGCGCGCGCCCATGCGGCGAAGCAGGGGCAGGAAACTCTCCTTCAGGAACTCGAACGGCGGGCTCCACGGATTGTGCGTGCCGCCCTCGATGCGGACCTGCGACGGTCCGTCCGCGCACAGAAGTGCGGGAAGGATCGTCTGCAGGACCAGCGTCGTGCTGCCCGCGGTGCCGACGCGAAAGACATAGGTGCCGGGCCGAACGCGACCCGGTCTCAGCTCCGCCGTCGTGTCGCCGACTTCCCCGCCGAGCAACTCGCCTCCCGATACTTCGGCGGCGGCCAGCAATGCGGTGCGGTGCTGGCGCATGACTCCCGGCTTCTTGCGTCCCGCGCGGATGTGCTCGATGCGCACCGGTGTCTGGGTGACGAGGGCGAGACCGATGGCCGTGCGCAGCACCTGGCCGCCGCCCTCGCCTTGCGAACCGTCGATGCTAATCATCGGCGGGCGCTCCGTCCTTGATCACGAAGCGGGCACGCAGGCGCGCGACCGGGCTGGCGAGCCCCGCCTGGGCGACCGAGTCGAGCACGTCGTCGAAGTTCTTGTAGGCATCGGGCGCCTCGTCGAGCGGATACCGGCGGGCGTTGAACAGGATGTCGTGCTGATCCAGTTCCTTGTCCACGCTCGCCTGGTCGAGAGTGCGCTTGGCCGCCTTGCGTCCGAGGCTACGGCCCGCGCCGTGGTTCACGCTGAACGCGCTCAGTTCGGCACCCGGCTCCGCCGCCATGACGACCGATCCGTCGCGCGGGTTCCCGGGCAACAGGATCGGGTGGCCGGTCTTTTCGAACGGCGTACCGCGGAGGCCGGAGTGACCCGCCGGGAAAGCGCGCGTCGCTCCCTTGCGGTGCACCCACGCATCCCCCTCCAGGCGCGCGATGTTGTGGCTGATGAAATAGACCAGTTCGCCACGCACGCCGGGGATGACCTGCTGGAACGCCTCGAGGACGAGCGAGTTGATGAGCATGTGATTGACCGTGGCGAAGTTCGCACCGAGTGCCATGTCGTCAAGATAGGCGTTCGCCTCGGCCGTTCCCAGCTCGGCGTAGACAAGCTGGCGATCGCCGGCGGGGAGCTCCTTGCCCTGGCGGCGAATCGCCTTCTCGAGTTCACGGAACTGCGCCACCGCGAGGTCGTGGCCAAAGCCGCGCGAGCCGCAGTGCGACAAGAACGCCACGTGCCCCGCCTTGAGCCCGAACACGGCCGCCTTCTCGGCATCTTCGATCTCCACCGCTTCGCACTCGCCAAAATGGTTGCCGCCGCCGTACGAGCCGATCTGCCCGAACTTCCCGCTCAGGCGCTCGTAACGTCCTTCGTGGCGGAAGAGGTCGAGGCGCGCGGCGAGCGCATCACGCGTGCCGTCGTGGCCGAGGTGGAAGGCGTCCTCGCAACGGGTCGCCCAGCTCTGCGGAATGCCGAAGATCTTGCACACCTCGCGCGTGACACCCTGCACGACCGCGGCGCGACCGGCCGAATCGCCGAAGCGGCGTGACTTCTTCACGTGACGCTGGCCGCGGCCCGCGCCGGTCGGCGTGCGCTCCGTGATCGCGTTGATGAGCGCACGACGGGTACTGCGGTCGGCGATCGCCTCTTCGGGCAGATCGAGCTGAAGCAGGCTCATCGAGCACTTGATGTCCACGCCCACGGGTCCGGGGTAGATGTGAGTCGGCGAGACGAGCACCGAGCCCACCGGTGCGCCGTAACCGAGGTGCGCGTCGGGGTTGAGCACGACGTCGGTGACGCCGGGCGCGAGGCGCGAGTTGCGTGCCTGCTGCAGGGTGGTCGGGCAAAAGGTCGCGCGAATCGCTTCGTTGCCGATCACGCGGATCGGGGTCGAGGCGCCCACGTCGAGTTCGGCCGTTGCGGGTCCAGTGATCTTGAATTCGTTGTTCATCGGGTTTGTGCTCCGTGCGGCGTCCAAGGGCGGGCCCAAGCTCATGTGGGCCCGCCCACGGCGAGAAAGAGGCCGTCGACGAGAAGCTGTGAGACGCG
>CBDURV010000549.1:0-3222 GCA_965369495.1 uncultured bacterium | reverse complement strand
GGCACCAAGCAGACGAGTTTCTGGGACAAGGTTCGCGAGATATTCGAATGAGTTTGCCCGAGGAAGAAATCCCCCAATCTGCGGACGATCAGCCCGAGGAGGCTCTGCCGGAAGGCGTGCAGCCGGTCGAGGAGAACCTCGACTACAAGGACAAGTACCTGCGCATGCTGGCGGACGTCGACAATATGCGCAAGCGCGGCGAGCGCGAACGGGCCGCCGCCCGCAAGTTCGCGCTCGAGGCGCTCATGCGCGATCTTTTGCCGGTGCTGGATGCGCTTGAGTTCGCGGGAGCGGCCGAGGGCGATGCCGAGGCGATTCGCGAGGGCATCAAGCTCGCCACGACATCGGCGCTCAGAGTGCTTCAGAACCACGGCCTCGAGACCATCGAGGCGCATGGCGAGAAGTTCGACCCGCGTTTCCACGAGGCCGTCGCCATGCGGCCCCACGACGAGCTGGCGGCCGATACCGTCGCCCACGAGGAGCGCAGGGGCTACGTGCTCAACGAGCGCGTGCTGCGCCCCAGCCTCGTGCATGTCGTGATGGCGCCCCCTGCAGCGCCGCAGGATTCGGCCGATAGTAAGGATGAGAGCTGATATGCCCACCTACGACTATCGCTGCGAGAAATGCGGCCACACCTTCGATGCGTTCCAGCGCATGAGCGAAGACCTGCTGACCGAATGCCCCAAGTGCAAGGAGCACGCGCTCAAGCGTCTGATCGGCGCCGGGGCCGGCATCATCTTCAAGGGCAGCGGCTTTTACGAGACCGACTACAAGCGCTCGCGGTCCGACAAGGAATCGAAGAGCGAATCCAAGAGCGAGCCCAAGGGCGAGCCGAAGACCGAGAAGAAGACCGAGACCAAGAAGACCGATAGCGGTTCTTCCTGAAGCCCCTCCGGTTGCTAGCCCGGCAGTTTGTCGAGTAACTCCTTGGCTACGGGCACGGCCCGCGTCTTTTCCGTCCACGCATTCGGCACGCCGTACTCCGCGCCCAGCACGGCGCCGATCACCGTTCCGCGTCCGGCGTTGTCGCCGCCCGCGAGGATGTTGGCGCGCACGCCCTCTTCGTAGGAGTGCGCATCGACCAGGATCGAACCCATCATCGGAATCGACTGGTCGAGCGGACACGCCGATCCCGGTTTGCCGCTGTCGGCCATCTCCTGCGCGATTGTGCGCCAGTCGCCGCCGTCCATGGCCGCCTGGAGCAGACGCGCCACGACGTGGCCGCCCGCGACGGAGATGTCGTTGTTGTTGGTCACACGCACCGCCGCCTCGACATCCGCACCGCACGCCACGACGGCCGCGAGTTTGCTCACGGCGGGTAGCTGCACGTCGTCGGAACCGTGGAATCCGCCGCCTGCCTCTTCCACCGCGCGCGCCATCGCCTGGCCGAGGCGCACGAGTTCGTCGTTGTCGGGGTGGGTGATGCGCACTGCCTTCTCCATCGCGCGCGCCAGCTTTTGGCCACGCCACTGCCGGATGTTGGCCATCACCTTGGACTGCATCAGCCCGCGGTCCTTTTCGTGCTCGCCAAGATCGAACTGCGTGGCGGCGGCGAGCGATGCGCGTTCGGCGTCGTCGGCGTTGCGCAGCGTCTCGCGCGTGGCGTAATCGATGTATCCGACCCATGCGCCGCCCGGCCCGAAGTGCGCGATGAAGCGCTGCTCGTAGTCGGACGGGTCGAGTTTCCCGCCCGTCGCCGCCAGCGATTCGAGCGCGACCATCAACTGCTGGCCGTAGTGGGTGAGATCACCGGCCGTCTTGCCCGGATGCGCGAAGTAGGCCGGCACTCCCTTGTAGGCAGCCCGGTCCGGCTCCAGGAACTCCGGCGCCTCGCCGCCGACTTCCGCGACGCGCTCCGTGTCATAAATCCAATGCAGCCCCAGCGCCGCCGCATCCGCCACCAACCCCCCGATGACCAAAGAGGAGAGCTTGTCTGAGCGCATAACTGGTTGTCCTTGAATAGGTTATGTCCGCGGAGTGCACGCTTGGGTGTGCATTTCCCGGGGTCGCCATCAGGTGAGATGCGCGAATTGACGCAGGCGTCACGCCTCGGGCCGGAAGATGTGAAGACCACGCGCAAAGCGATCGGTCTGGATGTGCTCGTGGGTCAGCCCTGCCTGCGTCCCAGCGCCGGCGAAGTCGGCGATGGCGAACATGCCGAGTTCATGCCGTTCGCGGAAGTGCCGCACGCCGTCCTCCGGTGTCGCCACCAGGTAGTGCATGTCGAGAATGCTCATGTCGCCCTCGACTTTCGAGCAGTTCATGCGGCAGATCTTCAGTTCGGGTGCGTCCACCATGGCGGCGTGGACCGTGCCGGGGCGGTACGCCTCGCGCACGAGCCAGGGCTCGATTAGCGCGATGCCGCCCGGTTCGAGGTGCCGCGCCACGCACGCGATGGCCGCGTCGAGGCGCTCGCGTGTGCGGGCGTAGCCGATGGAACTGAAGAGGTTGGTGATCACGGCGAAGCGCCGCCCAAGATCGAAATCGCAGAAGTCGCCGACGTGCAGGGGAACATCGCCGAGGCGCGCGCGCGCCATCGCCAACAGGTCCTCGTTGATATCGAGGCCCTCGATTTCGTAGTCGTCGCGGAAACATTCCAGGTGGCGCCCGGTGCCGCACGCGATGTCCAAGAGCCGCTTGCCTGTCGGCTCCCCGATCAAGTCCCCGAGCGCCGCAACGTGTCCGGCGTAGTCGAGATGGGCGTAGATGTGGTCGTACCAGCGACTCGACTCGGCAAACATCGCTAGATCTCCTTGGGAATCGCCGCCGTGAGCACTTCCGGCGCGCCGTCGGTTACATGCACCGAATCCTCGATGCGCACGCCGCCGACCGGAATCAGCGCCTCCGCGCGCGCCCAATTCACCGCGTCGCCATGCTCCTCGCGCGTGGTGGGATCGGCCAGGACGACGCCGGTGAAATAGATGCCGGGCTCGACGGTCACCACCATGCCGCTCTCCAACGGCAGATCGGCCCGCAGATGGCGCAGGCCGGGCTTGTCGGACTTCGTGCGGCCACACGCATAACCGCCCGGGTCGTGCGTGCAAAGCCCGATCAAGTGGCCGACGCCGTGCGGGAAGAAGATCGCGGCGGAGCCGTCCGCAAGCGCCTCGTCCGCACTGCCGAGCAGCACGCCCATGTCCACGAGGCCCTGCGCGATGATGCGCATGGCGGTCAGGTGCACGTCGCGATACTCGACACCGGCGCGGCACATCTCCACCGCCG
>CBDURV010000548.1:0-3224 GCA_965369495.1 uncultured bacterium | reverse complement strand
TCCTCGCGTTCGACGCGGGCTTGATACTCGTGCCGTGGGGACGCTTCAACTTCTATCACGACGACCCGATGAACGACCTCACCGATCGCCCGCTCGTTTCGCGACGCATCGGTGCGGTGGCATTCGGTTCGCCAGGCATCGCAATCGACGGCGTCGTTCCGATGCGCGGTTGGTTCTTCGACTACAAGCTCGCCCTCGTGCAGGGCTTCGGCGAGGAGTTCACCACCAACGGCGGCGCCCGCGATGCGCGCCAGAGCTTCCGCGAAGACAACAACCACAACAAACAGCTCTTCGGCCGCTTCCTCTTCAGCCCGCCCGTCAACTGGGTGGACACGCTCGAGTTCGGCGGTTCGGCCAACTGGGGCAAGTGGGACGACAACGACGACCACGCCGACTACGGCTGGGCGCTCGAGCTGTTCGTCAAGCGGGGCCCGTGGGAGCTGACAGCCGAGTACATGTGGCAGCGCATCGAACAGCCCGCCGGCGCGCCCGATTCGAGCCCGCGCCTACAGGACGGCTGGTACGTCCAACTCGGCTATCACTTCTATCCCGAGTCGTGGCGCGGCCGACACGTGCTATCCACCAAGGAATCGACGTTCACGCTGGTGGTGCGCGTCGAACAGATCGATCTCAACGACCGCACGACCGGCAGCACCTTCCGCGACGACCTGTTCCAGGTCACGCTCGGTTTCAACTGGCGCCCCGTCGAGCGCACGGTCTTCAAGATCAGCTACACCTGGCGAGATTCCGAACAGCTTGGATTCGAAAGCGGATCCGCCGATCAGTTCATCGTCTCATGGGCAAGCTACTTCTAATCCCTGCCGCCGCGCTGCTGCTGCTCTGCGCCTGCGCCGGCGTGGAGCAGTGGCGGATCGACGCGGAAAAGATCGAGGACCCCGTCGAGAAGGGCCGCGTCCTCTACGAGCACTCGTGCAACCGTTGCCACGCGCTCTACATGCCGCAGTCCTACTCGCGCGGTGACTGGCGCTACTTCGTCCGCAAGTACGCGCCGCGCGCGCGCCTGCGCGAGGGCGAAGACGAACTGGTGCTGCGCTACCTGCGCCTGAATGCGCGGGGAGTTACAACTCGCTCGAGCGAATGACCACCAGCTTGTCCTGCTGCATGTCGCGCATCGTGTAGCCGATGCCGCCGATGCCGAGGCCGGAACTCTTGTGGCCGGCGAACGGCATCCAGTCCACGCGGAAGGCGGTGTGGTCGTTGACCATGACCGCCGCGGCGTTCACGCGGCGCACGGCACGCAAAATGGGATCGAGCGCGCTGCCGAACACGGAAGCCTGGAACGAGAACGGCACGGCGTTGGCCCGCGTGACGCCTTCGTCCAGATCGGCGACCGGGTAGACGCAGATCACGGGACCGAAGATCTCCTCGGTGCTCACCTTGGCGTCCGGCTTGGGATCGAAGATCACCGTCGGCGCGTAGGTCGTCGCCGAGAGCGCCTCTCCGCCGCAGAGAATCTCTCCGCCCGCGGCTTCTACCCACTCGCCCACGCGTGTGACCTCCGCCTTGCGAATGAGCGGGCCTACCTCAGTGTCGGGCAGCGTCGGATCGCCCACCTTCATGGCGGTGGCCGCCGTCGCAAGACGCTCGGCGAGTTCGCGCGCGATCGAGGCATCCGCAAAGACGCGCTGGACGGAGACGCACACCTGGCCCGCGTGGTAGAAACCGCCCTTGGCGAGCAGCGGCACCGCAGTGGCGAGATCGGCATCCGCGGCGAAGAGCACCGGCGCCGCGCCGCCATGTTCCAGCGCGCAGCGTGTTCCGGGTGCGAGTTGCGAGCGCAGCATCCAGCCCACTCGACCGCTACCGATGAAGCTGAAGAAATTCACGCGCGGATCCGCGACCATGCCGCCCGACACGTCGTGATCGCTGGCTAGCAGCGCCTGGCACCACTGAGGCGGCAAACCCGCTTCGTGCAACATCGCCACGAAGCGCATGCAGCTAATCGGCGTCGCCTCGGCGGGCTTGATGATCGCGGGGCAGCCTGCCGCCACCGCGGGCGCCACCTGATGGACAATCAGGTTGAGCGGATGGTTGAACGCACTGAACGCCAGCACCACGCCGATCGGCTCGCGGTGGGTGTAGGCGATGCGGTTCATCGACGCGGCGTTGATGCCCATCGGAATCTGCTCGCCGCGCTGCGTGCGCAACTCCTCGATGCAGAGACGCATGCCATCGATCGCGCGATCCACTTCGACCAGCGAATCGGGCAGCGGTTTGCCGCCCTCGCGCGCCGCTTCCAGCGCCAGTTCCTCCCGGCGCACGTGCATCAGCGCCGCCGTTCGATCGAGGATGGCGATGCGCTCCGGCACGGGCAGGATCGCGTCGCGGTCGTCGGCCAGCGCGCGCGCCGTGGCGAGTGCGCGTTCGGCCGCATCGGCGCCGCCCGTTTCGATGTTCGTGATGTGCGCGCCGTCCCAGGGCGCCGTCACCTCGATCGTGCCGTGGGCAGTCGCGCCAGGCACCAGCAGCGAAATCGTTTCGCTCATCAGGTTCGGCACTCCAGATCGCCCAGCTTGCGGGTGAGCTTCATGTTTTCGGAGTAGTCCACCGGGCAATCGATAATCGCCACCCGGTCGGCGGCCAGCGCCTGTTCGAGAATTGCGGGAAGATCCTCTGCCCGCTCCACCCGTAGTCCCAGCGCACCGAAGCTCTCGGCAAACGCCACGAAGTCGGGGTTGGTAAACGCGATGTCAGTGGCGCGCCCGAACTTGCGCTCCTGATGCCACTCGATCAGGCCGTACTTGTCATCGCGCCAGATCAGCACCACGATCGGCGTTCCGATGCGCATGGCCGTCTCGATCTCCTGGCAGTTCATCATGAATCCCGCGTCGCCGACGACCGCGACGACTTTGCGATCCGGATGCACGCGTTTGGCGGCGATCGCGCCGGGCAACGCAATGCCCATAGCCGCGAAACCGTTCGAGATAATGCAGGTGTTGGGCGCCTCGGCGGGATAGAGCCTCGACATCCACACCTTGTGCGCGCCGACATCGCTCAGGACGATGTCCTCCGCGTCGAGCGCCTTGCGCAGGTCCGAGATGATGCGCTGCGGCTTGAGCGGAAAGCTGTTGTCGTCGGCGTGGCCCTCGCGCTCCGCCCGAATGATCGCGCGCAATTCGCCGATGTTGGGCTCGGGTTTCGGCTCGACCAGTTCCCCCAACGCGTCGAGTGTGCGGCCGATGCGACCGAGCACGCCCGCCTCG
>CBDURV010000547.1:0-3245 GCA_965369495.1 uncultured bacterium | reverse complement strand
GGCTGCC
The DNA here is from genome assembly GCA_965369495.1 of uncultured bacterium. GTDB lineage: Bacteria > Planctomycetota > PLA2 > PLA2 > PLA2 > JBCDBY01. Next base: position 3,238 of record CBDURV010000547.1, on the reverse strand, counting down.
ACGTCCGCGAAATCGGAGACGATGCGATTCACGTTGTCGCGGTTCTCGTGAATCAGCGCGCTCAACTCCTGGACGACGCCCGCCATGCGCCGACCGGCCAGCGGGGTCTCCGGCCCGATCTTCTTGGCGAGCGGACGCCCGCGGTGCATCACCACGACGAAGCCGCCAATCAGGCCGCGGTCGAGCAGACGCACCTCGGCGCCCTCCCAGAGAGTCACACTGCTGCGCAGCGAGATGATCGCCTTCACGTAGCGGCCGGGCGCGAGTTGCGGATCGGGCACCGGTTCGACATGCGTCACGCTGCCGATCTTCATGCCCGACGTGAAGACTTCCACGCCCTCCTGGAGTGTGGAGTCCTCGCCCAGATAGACCGTCCAGTCGGTGTGGGGGGTGAGCGGCACACCGCTCAGTACGAGCGTGGTGACGGTGAGAATGGTGAGGGTGGCGAGTACGAACCCACCGAGCAACCAGTTCGGAACACGTTTCATGACTGGGACTCCTCTTCCTGTTCATTCTGTTCAGAAATCTGCGGAGCAGACATCTCTCGGGCGGTTGACTTGCCGGCCACGCCGCGCGAGCTCGCGGACAACGGCCCTTCGAGTGCGCCGGTCACGAATTGGCTGACGATCGGATCCATCGAGCCGCGAATGTCCTCCGGCGAACCCACCGCGATGACGCGGCCGTCATAGAGCATCGCGACGCGGTCGGCGACACGGTAGACGCCCTCCATGTCGTGCGACACGACGACGGAGGTGACACCCAGCTTGGCGCCCATATCGACGATCAACTGGTCGATGATGTGCGCGGTGACCGGATCGAGTCCGGTGGTGGGTTCGTCGTACAGCAGGATCTCGGGCTCGGTCACGAGGCTGCGCGCCAGGCCGACACGCTTGCGCATGCCACCGCTCAACTCGTCGGGCATCAGCGTGTGCGTACCGGCAAGTCCGACCATGTCGAGCGCGTTGTCCACGCGTGTCTTGATTTCCGCTTCGGGCATGTCGCGCGTCTCGACCAGCGGGAGTCCGACGTTGTCGGCCACGTTGAGCCAGTTGATCAGCGCGCCGCTCTGGAACAGGTAGCCCATGCGGCTGCGCAACGCGGCCAGCTCCTTCGGTTCGAGCGCGTGGACGTCGTGACCATCGACGAAGACGCGACCGCTGTCGGGGGCGAGCAGCCCGATAATGCAGCGCAGGAGCGTCGACTTGCCGGTGCCCGACGAGCCGATCACGACCAGCGTCTCGCCGCGCTTCACGTCGAGACTGCAGTTGCGCAGAATGTGCCGGTCGCCCCAACTCTTGGATATGCCGTCGATTCGGATCATTCCGCCTGCATCCTTTCTGCCGGCATCACGTCGTAAAAGCCCGATAAAAGAGCCAGGTCAGGTCGAAGGAGAGGATCAGGATCATCACGATCGAGATGATCACCGCGCGCCGCACCGAGCGGCCGACACCCAATGCTCCGCCGTGGGCCGTGAGCCCTTCGGCGCAGCCGATGGCGGCGATGACGCATCCGGTAATGGCTCCTTTCACGAATCCTCCATATAGGTCTTTCGGCAATCCGAACCACTGGCGCCCCTGGAGACTTTCGATCGCGTTCTCGAAGTAGCGGTTGAAGGGCACGTTGAGCTGCGTCTTGGCCACGATTCCGCCGCCCAATATGCCGATTCCGTCGGCGCAGATGGTGAGCAGGAAGGTCATGATCGTGAGCGCGATAATGCGCGGGGTGACCAGGTAGCCGACCGGATCGATGGACATGACTTCGAGTGCCGCGGTCTCCTCGGAGACGGTCATGGTACCCAGCTCCGCCGCGTAGGCGCTCACGACCGTGCCGACCAGGATGATGCAGGTCATGAACGGGCCGAACTCGCGCGCGAACGACTGCGCCACGATGATTCCGATGAACTCCTCCTGCCCGAACCGCACCAGTTGAATGCCGGTCTGGAGGCTGATGATCATGCCGCTGAAAAACGCCACGATGGCGACGACCGGCAGCGACTTCAGCCCGTAGTCGTACATGATCGTCAGCGTCATCTTCGTGCGCGGATTGCGGAACGCGCACGCGAGCGCGTGGAAGAGCAGCCGGACCGTATAGCCGGCGTGGGCCGAGGCTCCTGCAAAGTAGGACTTCACGAGTTCTCCCGCATTCTGCCCGAAATCTTCTCCGGATTCGGTTCGCGTTTCGGCTTCGCCACTCGAATGCGAATGCCCCAGAGCAGACGAATGTACTTGCCGCGGGGGCCGCGATCCCAGCCGATCAGCCCCGTCAGCAGGCTGGTGCGCGAGTAGCTTGTCTTCTCGGACGTACCCCCCTTGCGATTCATGTAGAGGCTGAACAGCGCGCTGGTGTCAACGCGGCCATCCTCCCAGCGCCTTCGATGCCACAGGCTCACGAAGGGCTTGAACGTCTCCATCGACTTGCGCAGCGACGGCCAATCGACCGGCAGCCACTCCGGGATGGTCAGCTCCTTGCCACCGTCGGCGTACGACTCATGGCGCATCAGCGGCCAGACGTAGTACTTGCGCGAGACGCTCCCGTCATCGCGGGAGACCCTGGTCTTGTCGCGATAGAACGGAGGCACCCACGTGTAGCGCGTGAACTGGCGCGTGTTGTCCACGTAGGTGCGCCGCCAGAAGGGCCACACCACGTGCTCCGTGGTCGTGAAGTCGGAGCGCGAGTACTGCCAGAACGGCCAGTAGCGATGTTGCTCGTACCAATCGACCCCGTATGCGCGCCGGTAAAACGGGTAGAGCGAGGTGTCCACCAGCCCGCTGTAGTAGTCGCGGTAGCGCTGGTAGAAGGGGAACATGATCGTCGTCGTGCGGCGCGTCGCGGTCTCTTCGCGTCCGTAGAAGGGGAAAAGCAGGAAGCCCTTGTCGGTGTCGCTGCGCTTGCGCCACGTGTAGAAGGGCCAAAGCACGAAGCCCTTCGACGAGCCGTCACGCCGACGGATCTCCTTGCCCCAGAATGGCCAGACACGGTACTTGCGCCGGCCGCCGGGGCGCTTGTCGCTGCCGTAGGCAAAGAAGGGCCACGGGAAGTGCTGCACGGTGTAGACGATTGGACTTGTGCGGTGCGACGAGAAGGTGCGCGTTCGTATGTAGAACGGCGTGATCATCGTCAGCTCGTGGATGCCGAGCAGCCCTCGCGTGACGCCGCCGACCGGGAAGAAGAGGCAGGCGTCGTTACGCGGGCTGAGGCGCGGGACGATCCAGCGGCACCGCAGCGCGGACGCGGGGGG
>CBDURV010000546.1:0-3246 GCA_965369495.1 uncultured bacterium | reverse complement strand
GGCGCAGGTAGCGGCGCGGGCTACGGCGCAGCTCATTCCGAAGCTCCGCGTTGAAGGAGTTGCGGATGAAGTGGTACGTGGGCTCCAGCCCCGCTTCCCCGGCGAGTTCCCAACTCTGCGGAAGGTTGGCGAAAAAGAGGTCGAAGGGCGCGCCGCGACGGCGCTCCACATCGGCGACGTACTCGCGCAGGGACGCCACGCGCTGCTTGAACGGAATCGACAGGTGTTCCCCTGCATTCGGAACTACGTGAACGCGCAAGGACCGAAGGTCGTCGTAGCCCACCCGCTCGGACAGGACGAACACTTCCACGTCCACGCCCCGCGCCTGGAGCACCGCCGCGATGGTGAGCACCGATCGCTCGGCGCCGCCTCCGTCGAGGGAATCAATGAGAATCGCGAGGGAGCGGTTCACGCGCGTTCGCTCCGCTCATCGAGCAGCGCCACCAGCTGGTCCGCCACCGCCTCCGTCGTGATTTCGTCGATCAGCCGCCAGCGGGAGAGATCGATTTCGGTTTCAAGCGCCTCGGCGATCTTCGCACCGAGTAGATCGGGCCGGCGCACGGGCACGAGCCAGTGCGCAAGTTCCTCGCCTAGGATCTCCGCCGGCCCATGCGGGCAGTGCGTGCTCACGACCGGCGTGCCGCAGATCAGCGATTCGATCAGCACGCGGCAGAGCCCCTCGAAATCGGAGCTGAGCGCCATCAGCCGCGCACGGGCGAGCCACGCGTACGGATTCTGCTGGAACCCCGGAGTGATAAGACGATCGGCGATGCCGTAGCGCTTGGCCAGCTTGCGCAGCTTGTCCACGTGGCGCGAAAGACAGACGAGACGGTAGGGCTCCGGGACGTGCCGGAACGCGCGAAACAAGATGTCCTGACGCTTCTGCGGCGAGCCGCGCCCCACGTGCACGACGAAAGGCTCGTCCGGCATGCCGGCCGCCGGCTCGCACGCCATGGCGCGGATCTGCTCGACCGGGAACGCGTGGTAGATCAGCCGCAGCGATGCGGGCCGGATGATCCTGCTCGACTCGACCTCGCGCCGCAGGTCTTCCGAAATCGCGACGACGTGTTGATCCCTCAACGCGGTCAGGCGCTTTCGCATGCGCAGGTAGCGACGGGGACCGCGTATCAGCTCGTGCTTCAGCTCGCGACCGAACGAGTTGTGGACGAACATGTAGGCGGGCTCGAGGCGCGCCGCCGCAACGAGTTCGCAGGACTGCGGGAGATGGGCAAGGAAGAGGTCGAACGACGCGCCCCGTGTGCGTTCCACCTCCGCGACCGTGGCCCGCAGCGAAGCCGCGGCGCGGTCGAGCGGCACCGAAAGGTGCTCGCCGGCGTCCGGAACATGGTGAGTGCGGAAGGCGCGCGCATCGTCGTAGCCCTCGACCACTCGCAGGACGAACAGATGCACTTCGACACCCTTCGTTTCCAACGCGCGCGCGTATTCCAGCACGCCTCGCTCCGCCCCGCCGCCGTCGAGGGAGTCAATGAGCATCGCGACCGAACGCGTCACGCGGTTTCGCGCCGATCCGCGATCAACTTCATCACCTCGGTGGCCACGGCTTCCGTCGAGACCTCATCCAGCAACGGCAGGGCGCTCAGGTCGATTTCGGCGTCGAGCGCCTCCGCGATCTTGTCGCCAAGCAGGTCGGGTCGCCGTACGGGCACGAGCCAGTGAGACAACCGCTCGCCCAGGATCTCATCGGGCCCGTGCTGGCAACGGGTACTCACGATCGGCGTTCCGCAGATGAGCGACTCCACCATGACGCGCGGATGCCCTTCGAAATCGGAGCTCAACGCCATCAAGCGTGCGCGCGCGATCCAGGCGTACGGGTTCTGCTGAAATCCCGGCGTGATGAGGCGATCGGCGATGCCGTAGCGCTTCGCCAGCTTGCGCAGTTTGCCCGTATGACGCGAAAGACAGACGAGGCGATAGGGCTCCGGCACCCGCCGAAACGCGCGAAACAGAATGTCCTGCCGCTTCTGGTGCGAACCGCGCCCGACATGGACCACGTAGGGCTCGTCGGGCAAGCCCTCCACCGGTTCGCTCGCAAGCGCCCGGATGTGCTCGACTGGAAAGCTGTTGTAGATGCGCCGCAGCGATGCCGGTCGGACGATGCGGCTCGACTCCACCTCGCGCCGCAGCCCATCCGAGACCGTCACGACATCTTGGCCGCGCAGCGCTGCCATGCGTCGGCGCATGCGCAGATAGCGGCGCGGGCTACGCAGCAACTCGTGGCGCAGTTCCCACCCCATTGAGACGTGGACAAAGTGGTAGGCGGGCGCCAATCCCGCGGCGACGACCAATTCGCACGTCTGCCAGAGATGCGCGAGGAAGAGATCGAAGGGTGCGCGGCGGCTCTGCTCGACCTCGGATACCGCTGCCCGCAGCGCGGCCGCTCCCGCTTGCACCCCAATGCCCAAATGCTCACCCGCATTCGGGACGACATGCACGGTGAACGCCCCGGCATCGTCGTAGGCCTGCTTCAGGTTCAGCACGAAGATGTGGACGTCGACGCCCTTCCCCACAAGCCCGCGCGCCATTTCGACAACGCAGCGTTCGGCGCCCCCGCCGTCGAGGGAGTCGATGAGAATAGCGACGGAACGGGGCACGGAGGGCATTTTCGAAAGCCCGGCAGCCTTGTCACGGAATCTCTGAGACGGCTGGCCCAATTAAATACTTGCGTACTTGTGCAATCGTGCAATGCTCCTCCTTGTGAACGACCCGTGCACGCCCGACCTCGAAGCGCACCTCGACCCGGAGATCTTCCGGGCGCTGGGAGACGCGACCCGTTTGGCGCTTGTCGCGCGGTTGGCGAGTGCCCCGACGCCGCTCACGGTCACCGAAGTCGCATCGTGCTGCGGCGTACACCTTTCCGGTGTCTCTCGACATCTCGCCGCCCTGCGCGACGCGGGCCTCATCGAGGCGCGCAAACAGGGCCGCGAGGTCCGCTACACGATCGACTGCGGCGCCCTCGCGGGCACGCTGCGTTCGTTGGCGGACGCGCTTGAGCGATGCCAAATCCAATGCTGTGAAGCCCAATCCCTAGGAGAACGGCAAGATGAACAAGAACAACGAACAGATCCGCTCGCAGGTTGAGCAGTCCTACGCCGAGCGCATAACCGAGAGAAAAAGCTGCTGCGGGGGCGACGCGCCGGCGACCAGCACCGTCGCGGCGCTGGCCGGCTACGGCGGTGAACTCGACCAGCACCCCGAGGCGGGCGCGAGTTCCTTCGGCTGCGGCAA